>JAKZUG010000396.1:0-7911 GCA_047516705.1 Candidatus Poribacteria bacterium
GGACCAATCGGCGGATACAGATAGATGCCTCCATTTCCCCCGGAAGTAGCGGAGGTGCAGTTCTAAACAGCAACGGCGAAGTCATAGGCATTGTAAGTTGGACCCTTCGAGATCCTAACGCGCAGAACCTCAATTTTGTTGTTCCTTCAAATTATCTCAAGACACTACTCCGTAAGGTGAGATAATACCTGAAACCCAAAAAAGGCACCTAGCGAATCTTATTACATTTACAAAAACGGAAACAGGTCAACTGGTGTTCAAAACAGTTAACCTGCAAGACTAATCGCGCTTTGACCCTAAACTGAATCTTCTTCCAGTACACCTTATCCGACACCACATTTTAGAGGAATCGCCATGAACACACGCACGCTTGAGAAGTATCATGCCAAAAAACGTAGGAACAGGGCACTTTTTTTCTCTCTGACAGCGCATGTGATCGCTATTATTGTCACTGCGGTATTGGTACTGAAACCCCAGATAGAACAGATGATGGAAAATAGTCTCACTGTGGAATTCGTCGAACCGCAACAGCGGACACACGTCCCGAAAAAAATCGTCCGAGTAGTGAAACGGAACCAACCCACGGCAGGACCCTCCATTAATAGCGCAGCAGCGAAACATCCAACGGCAGCACTGTCATCAATCCCACGCATTACGGATACACCGAACTTAGAAGCACCTCCGCTCTCCACAGCAGCCGATCTTCTCCCTTCGCCAGAGGCGATTCTTTCAGTGACTGATGTGAACTCACCCACGATAGAGAGGGGCAGCGGAGAAATTGAGGGAGGAGACGCTGTGCTCGGTTCAGGAAATAGCGGTGAAATTGTGGGACAGCGAAGTGGCGGTTCTGGCGAAAGTCTCGGTAACTTAACGCAATCTGGCGGCACTGGACAAGATGCATTGGGTGAAGGAATCCCAGAAACGCTTGGCAGTTACAGATCTGAGATTGGTGACAAACTCGGCAGCATTATTGATGAAGAGGATGGCATCGTGCGGGGGCATATCCGATTGATACGTCTAAAACACGATATGAGCGACTGGTGGCAAGATCCGACAGCGATCCCGTCCCTAATAAAGTGGTTGCGTGAGCATACGCCCGCGGTTACGGCTGATATGAAGTACGCAGGTGGTGCATTACCACTAACGGATGCGCGCATCATGGATGCCCCACTCGTGATAATGACAGGACACGACCAAGCAATGTCAGTATCCTACCAACGGCTCACTGAACGCAATTCGCAGGCATCAGGGTTCAGCGATGCGGAGCGCGCAGCACTTCGCAAATATATCCTCGATTATAACGGTATGCTGTTCTTTGACTACTGCGGGGACGGGGGTAACGAAAAATCGTTCGCCAATCTCGTAGAAACCGAGTTACGCACGGTATTCCCTGAGTATCCGATGAAAACGCTTGAGGTTCGGCATGACGTTTTTCAATCCTATTTCAAATTGACGAAAACGCCGGTTGGAGGCTCAACGTTCTGGGGAACAGGGTACCAGGGCGGGGGCGGGAATGTAAAATGGCGACATCTTAAAGGAATCTTAGTCCCAGGACGATTAGGCAAGCCTCGTCTGGCAGTCGTGTTTTGTCAACTTGATTATTTATGCAGCATGGAGACATCTGAGATTGATAGCCGCGCACCACTCGCGTCAAGACGTTCCTCGGATGTCTATCGGTTCATGACGAATATGTTTATTTACCAGATGCGACAGAGATCAGACAACAAATAACAGAAAAAAATGGGCGCGTTTTGTAAACGCGCCCGCATCAGAATTACATCAATGCCTGTCGCTGTTCGGGTAAAGCACTCCATAGGCGTGGATGATCCCACCCATCGCTACTATTCTTTAATCACAAAGAATTTTTCCTCTTTAATCCGTTCTTCAGGAAAACGCGCACGTGCCCAGATCGCCTTCGCATTCTCAATCATTTGCGGATGTCCACACGCATAGACGACAGCGTTCGTATGGTCAAAGCCGAGTCGATCGCCGTACTTCCGAATCACATCTTCGGCACGACCGCTCTCACCTTGCCACTCTGGATCTTCCCACGGACGACTCACCGTGGGAACAAACGTGAACCATTCCTCCTGCGCCGCGAGTTCATTGAGTTCGTCATTATAATACCCAAGTTCCCACGAACAGCTCGCACCGACGATCGCTATGATCTGATGCGGACTCGTTTTGCCCTGTTCCTGCTCAATTTTTTGCGTCCGCGCAATACTAATATAGGGTGCAGCCCCGGTCACAGTTCCTGCCATGACATGGCGCGTCATCCCGTTCTCTGTGTCCAGCACAAACTTACCGACGAGACGTTCGCGGATAAACACGATGTCCCCCAACTCCAATTCCCAAAATAGAGGTGTGGTTGCACCTTCCGGCACCAATTCCACGAAAACCTCCATGAAAGGTTCGTGTGGGGAGGAGACTATCGAATACGGACGTTGAACAATCTTTCCGTCAATCTCAAAACCGATTGTGGCGTATTGTCCGGGTATAAATGGCAACTGCTTATCAACACGGAATTTGAACGCGGCTAAATCTTCAGAAAAGTCCTCACGTTCAATTAATTCACCTTTACAATATTGCGTCCTGGCGCGCTTTCTTTGCATAATTAGTTCCTTTAAACTTTCTATAACAAGTTTCGGCTCGTAAGTTATGCCGAAAAGAAAATCGTAGAATTTAGATTAACTCTGCAATATATTATACGCAAAACGCAAACGCATATCAAGTTTTTTTCAGAGGCGTTCAGTTATCAGTTATTAGTGGTCAATTGTCAGAATCAGGATTTACAGGATTCAAAGATTTTCAGGATAACTGAAGCATCATAAATCAGGTTTACAATGTTTGCGCCTACGAGAGTGTTTAGAGAGAATTGAATGACGCTGGCTTCAAATACCGTGTACTTGCAATTCAGGGCTATTTAGTTTTCGGTCTTTTAGCCGTTTTGGTTGGAAAGTCGCGATTCGGAGATCGCTCCTACAGGGGTATGTTGAGATTTAGGGTTCACTTTTATCGGAGAACTGAATGACCCTGCTTGCAATTTAGATGTACTTTATGATAAATTACAATAGTAGCAGTGTACACAATCTGCCCTATTTTGTGCAATTGTGTACAAAGCATGCCCTATTTTGTGCAGCTTTTCTGAATATCCTGCCATAAGCCTATAGCGCGATACCCTTCAAATCGGCACGGAATTTGCTTATAAATACGATATAGATCTTCCAGAGATGAAATCTCTCCGAAAAAAGGAACTTCAACCTATGAAAAACACAAAATTTCTCTATATCGTGTGTCTCTTAATTCCGTGTCTACTGCTATCAAACGGTTTCGCGCAAGAATACACGGCGCGATGGAATTTACCCGAAGGTGCGAAAGCACGTCTCGGAAAAGGTAAATTAAACAACATCATATTTTCACCGGACGGCACCCGAGTCGCTATGTCCACATCCATCGGCATCTGGGTTTATGACGTACACACCAACGAAGCTGTCTCACTGTTCACAGGGATCCAAACCGGTGAAATAGAAAAGTATATTGCCACGAAACCACCAGAAGCACTGACGTTTTCCGCTGATGCGTTAATTATCGCCAGTGCCCACGGAAACAGCATTTACGTTTGGGATACCGCAACAGGCACGGCGTTCGCCATGCTCGACGAACACCCTGATTCAATCAAAGCACTTGCATTTTCACCTGATAGCACAACACTTGCCACCGCGGGTGGAGACTGGGTGGTGCGTTTGTGGGATGTCGCCACCGGTAAATATATTAACAGTCTGACAGGACATCCAGGGGCAGTCAATGCAGTCACATTTTCACCCGATGGCAAAATCCTTGCAAGCGCGGGAAGCACACTCCGTCTGTGGGATGCTGCCACCGGTGAATTACTACACGCTGATAATAAGGACTTGGGTTCCATAGACCAACTCGTCTTTTCACCTAATGGCAAAGTCCTTGCGAGTGGTGGTGGGTGGGAGCGCGCGGTACATCTGTGGGATGTGAATACCGGCACCGTCCAGAAAACATTCAAAGGACACACCGGCGAAATCCGTGATATTGCGTTTTCACCAGATAGTGGCACACTCGTCTCCGTGAGTTCCGATGCAATGCGACTGTGGGATGTTAGCACCGGCATCGAACAGGGTAGTCTATTCACACCTCAAGATAAAGCGGCTCAGCTCATACCACCTATCCTAAAACACAAGGAACTGCATCAGGCATACCTTCCAGGGCTGCGGGACGATGTTTATTCAGTGAGGTTCTCTAAAGATGCTACACAACTCGTCAGTGCGAGTAGTGACGGCAGTCTCCATGTCTGGAATGTTGAAAACGGTCTTTACCAATCATCCCTCTCTCTCGGAGCGTATAGCGATTTAGTCAGTGTCCTCGCCTTCTCTGAAGATAGTAAATATCTCGCCAGTAATGATGGATTTAAAGAGAGGATACGCGTCTGGAATGTAGAAAATGCCACACAACATGCCATCCTTACACCCGGACAAGGCGATTTTCTTAATCCCATTCGTGAACTAACAGTATCTCAAGGCATCAAAAAAATTGCTGGACGTGATTTTCACGGTACAATTCAGGTTTGGGACGCTGCGACTGCAAAGCTGCTATCCGTCGTGCCAATAGATCGAATGCTGCATTACTGGCCACTGGTACTTTCACCAGACGGAAAAATCCTCGCCGGTCGAGAAAGACTTACCAGCGACAAGATAGAGCTTTGGCAGACGGATCTCGGTGCCCACCTATTTACAATTGAAGGTCACACAGGTGCTGTGAGTGAATACACATTCTCAGCAAATAGCAAGATTCTCGCCAGTGGCGGTGCAGACGCAGCGATTATCTTATGGGATATCAAGACAGGTAACCAACTCGCTACCCTCACAGGGCATACAAAGCGTATCAGTGCGTTAGCCTTCTCCGCGGATAGCAAAACACTCGCCAGTGGCAGCGGAAACGAAATCCGCCTCTGGGATGCTGACACCAGCAATCTAATTGGTATTCTTGATACCGGGTTGAACGTCCAAGCATTAGCCTTCTCTCCTGATGGAAAGATACTTGCATGCGGAACCGAGGATGGGCGGATTCAGGTCTGGGCTTTAGTTCCAACTTTCCAAGTACAGTCTACTTTCACAGGACATCAAGGATCCATTTATGTACTGATGTTCTCGCCAGATGGGAAAACACTCGCAAGTGGGAGTAATGAGGGGACCATCCTTCTCTGGGATATGTAACGGTAACAATAGGAATGACTCCCTTTAAAACGAAGAAAAAAGGAATTTAATTAATGAAAAAGACAGCACTATCCCTCATAGTCCTCCTGTTGATTGTAGGGCTTTTCTCAAACGGAAGTCTCGCGCAAGACTATACACAATGGCAGTTACCCGAAGGCGCGAAAATGCGACTCGGAAAAGGATGGATATCGGGCATTTCGTTCTCACCGGACGGCGCGCAGTTCGCTGTTGCCACTACCATCGGAATATGGATATACGACGCGCACACTGGCACAGAAATCGCGTTACTCAACGCGGAACCACGAAATATTCGAGCACTCGCCTTTTCACAGGATGGCAAAATGCTCGCCAGTTGTGATACGAATGGCGAGGTACAGGTATGGAACACGATCCTTGGAGAACCACCTATCATTCTCTCAGTGTCTGAAAAAATTGCCCCAGGGTTCACCACCCCTATGTCTTTAGTTTTCCTTGAGGATAGCACACAACTCGCTATTGCCACAGTTAGTGTTACGGGACCGATAATTCGTGTATGGCAACTCAACTCCGAGACAACCCAACCGCTACTCAAACGTATAGAAATAAATGCCACGACAGAGTGGTGGCGAATCTCGGCACTGAAACTCTCACCAGATGGTCGTTTTCTTGCTACCACCACTGACGATTTTAGAAACAAAATTTTCCAAGTTCAGGTCTGGGACGCTACGACAGGGCAACTCTTGCAAACCTTGCCCGAATATACATCAAGCATTGCATCTCTGACATTTTCGCCGGACAGTAAAATGTTGGTAACGAGCAACCGCGCGGGAATCCTGATATGGAATCTGGACACTGACAATCAACCGTTCACTATACACATCAAGCGCGGAATATCGACATCTTTGTTAACCTTCTCACCAAATGGCGAACTCTTGGCAAGTTGGGGACGGCGTGATGGAGTCCGATTTTGGGATGTCGCCACCGGTGCACAACCTTACCCGGATTTACCCACGCAAGCTGCGGACAGACATAAAGATTATGTTTATACCATGGTATTCTCCCCGGACGCAAAAACACTACTTACAGGAAGCGCAGATGGAACGCTTCGGGCGTGGGATATTGCTACCGGTACCCAACGCTTCTCCTGCACGTCGCACATTAGGTCAACTGGAGGAATCACATTTTCTGAAACAGGAGAAACCCTCACCAGCGTGAGCCAACCCGTAAATCCTCAAGGTAAAGCGCAACTCCGGCAGTGGGATATCAAAACTGGAAGCCAACTCGCCACCCACTTCTTTGATACTGAGACCTACCCCGTGATGTCACCGGACGGCGAAATCCTCATCACACGGCAGTTAAATGATATCATCCATATAGGGAATCTGAATCCGAAACGCTCTTGGGGCACCTTAAAAGCACATCGACGGGACGAACTGAATGTCCGATTCGCGTTCAGCCCAGATGGAAACACCCTGGCAACAGGTGGTGAAGATAACGTCGTCTACATATGGAGAGCAGCAGATTACCGGAATCCAAAGCGCACCCTCTTCGGTTCCAACGAAACAATTCACCCGCATCTTACACTTAAGGGGCACACAGACCACATCGGGGCGTTGGCATTCTCGCCCGACGGAAAAACGCTGGCAAGTGGGGGCAAGGACAAGACAATCCGATTCTGGAATGTGGAAACAGGTAATTCCTTGTTCACAATCACAGGACATAGAAAAGGCATCAGAGCGTTGGCATTCTCGCCCAATGGAAAAACACTCGCAAGCGCAGCGTTCTCTGAACTCTATCTATGGAACACAACAACGGCTAACCAAATAACCTCAATCCTCCAGAAGCGTCGCGAGTTAAATAACACTTTGGTATTCTCACCGGATAGCAGTATCCTTGTGAGCGGGAACCAGTATGGTGTGATCCAATTGTGGGACACCTACACTGGAAGTATTTTGTCGACACCCATAGGACATACATTTTGGATAAAAGCTATGGTATTCTCCGCAGACAGCAAAACCCTCGCAAGTACAAGTTGGGACGGCACAATTGTCCTCTGGGATTGGGAGACGATGGTTCAAACAGATGATAGGTGATTATTTCACACCTATAGCGCAGTGTCTCCGCGTCTCGTCTCTGAAGCCTTCAAGGAATTTTATTTCAGATGTCTTCCACTGCAAACTATGAAGAAAAGGCGGTCATTAAACACCGCAAAAAGGATCATAAAAATGAAAAAACTCACACTTCTCTATATTATTGCCCTACTGTCAATTTCGAGCCTATTCCTGTCAAATGGATTCGCGCAAGACTATACACAATGGCACTTACCTGAAGGCGCAATAGCACGCATCGGAAAAGGATCTATGAATGATGTGAAGTTTTCGCCCGATGGCACCCGATTGGCGGTAGCAACCAGTATCGGTGTTTGGCTGTATGACGTGCACACCGGCACGGAAATTGCGCTACTCAACGAAAAACCAAAAAATGTCAGAACAGTGGCTTTCTCACCGGATGGCAAAACGCTGGCTACTGGCGGTCGCTCCCGGGAAGGCGCAATTCAATTATGGGACATTGATACCGCCACTGGCAAAGAATTATCTAAGATGGATGGCGATATAAACTGGGTTTTCTCGTTAGCATTCTCTGAAGATGGAAAAATACTTGCTGGCGCGGGAGGCGGAGGTAAGTTTCAGTT
>JAKZUG010000397.1:0-7641 GCA_047516705.1 Candidatus Poribacteria bacterium
CTATCTGAAATCTATGCTAAACTCATCGCCGTGTTGATTCAACACACCGTCATGTTAGTCGCTGGATGGCAATGTATACAACACAGTCTCATGAAGACGACTCAACTCATCGTAGGCTATGCGCGGCTACTCGCAGTGAGCTTTCATCGCTCGAAAACAGCACTCATTGAAACCTTGAAAGACATAAAGCGGTCCTTTCAAAAAGGAGGCTATCTTCAGAGAAGCCGTGGAAAAAATACAACCTTCCGACGACTTCAAGAGGCTACAGAAAATCCCTAAATTGACACCTATGGTGCGGTTTCCTAACCGCACCGAGCATCGTTAGAACATTACCGAATTATTTTTTTAAACTTCATTTAGTTTGTGTCGAGTTCTACGCAGACTAACAGTTTGCGCTACAAGTGGAAACCTTTTATTGAAAAAATAAAAAAGGCGCGGTTGAAAACCGCGCCTACAATTAGTTGAAATAAGAGATTAGGAACATCCACTCGTCGCGCCACAATTCGCGCAGCGATAGCAGACCCCGCTTCTCACCATAAGGGCACCGCACTCAAGACACGGTGGGGCATCCGCATGTTGCAGCACAACCTGCTTCTCACGAGCCATCCAGGCGTCGGTTTCACCGTTACTTCCATGTCCATACGGATGGAGTTCCTCAGGGGGCACCATCTCTTCATCAAAAGTCAGAGCGTCGGAGCCTCCGTGTGGTTCTTGAGAGAGAAACCGTATGCCGAGCCACCGGAAAACGTAATCTATAATCGACTTCGCCATCGGAATGTCAGGGTTAGCCGTGAAACCTGACGGTTCAAACCGAACATGGCTAAACTTATTAACAAGCGACTCTAACGGTACACCGTACTGCAACGCAATAGAAGTGAGGACCGCGACAGAGTCCATCAGGCCAGAGACGGCCGTTCCTTCCTTGCTCATACGGAGAAAGACTTCTCCAGGGCTACCGTCCTCATAAAAACCGACATGAATATAACCTTCATGACCGCCAACGCTAAATTTGTGCGTGAGAGAAGAACGCGTGTCTGAGAGACGTTTTCTGATAGGACGTTCAACGGGAGCATCAATAATAGCCTCACTAGTTTCACTTTTCGCATCCTGTTGGCTCCGGGTTGAAAGTGGTTGACTGCCTTTGCTACCATCCCGATAAACAGCGAGACATTTGACACCTCGCCGCCACGCCTCCACGTATAACGTCTTGATGTCATCTACTGTTGCGTCATGCGGGACGTTGACAGTCTTGGAGATAGCACCGGAGATAAAGGGTTGCACAGCCGCCATCATTTTCAATGGTCCCATGTGATTTATATAACGAGTTCCATGCTTACCACACTGGACGGCACAATCGAAAACAGGATAGTGCGTCGGTGAGAGATGCGGTGCACCTTCAACCGTACCTGTACCGCAGATGACTTCTTCGGCGATACTAATTTCATCTTCACTGAATCCAATTGTAGAGAGGAGATTAAAACTCGGATCTGCCGCTTCCTCCTCGGTTATACCTAACCGTTCAAGACACCCTTCACCAAGAAAACCGGGGGCAAAGGCGAGATTTAGGTCGAACGAACTGGGTAACATCTCCGCAACGCGCCCGATATCTTCTTGTGTGAAACCTTTCCGCTTCAATGTATCCGGGTTGATATGCGGTGTCCCTTCAAAAGTGCCCGTTCCGACGAGGTACGTAATAATCGTCTCAGTTTGCTGGAGCGTGTAATCTAAGTTGTATAGGGCATCGCGAACGCTCTGGTTGACAATCTTCATGTACCCGCCACCTGCCAACTTCTTGAATTTGACGAGAGCAAACTCCGGTTCAATCCCCGTTGTATCACAATCCATCAGGAAGGAGATCGTCCCCGTCGGTGCGATGACGCTAATTTGGGAGTTCCGATACCCCCAACGTTCCCCCTTTTCGAGACAGACATCCCAATCCGCCTTTGCAGCATCTAAAAGTTCAGGCGGGCATGCGGCCGGATCAATATTATAGGCAGCATCTCGGTGCATCCGCATAACGTCTAACATAGCGTCACTATTCTTCGTGTACCCAGCAAAAGTTCCGACGCTCCCGGCAATCTCGGCACTCGTCTGATATCCCTGTCCACTCAGGATAGCCGTAATAGTACCGGCGTAAGCACAAGCTTGCTCGCTGTCATAAGGAATTCCCAAACGCATCAAGAGCGCACCCAAGTTAGCATAACCGAGTCCGAGCGGACGATATTCATGAGAACGTTGTGCTATATTTTCGGTGGGGTACGATGAGAGACCCACTATGATTTCCATCGCAGTCGCAAATACACGAACAGTAGCACGGAAACCCTCAATATCAAAACTGTTATCATCTCCCAAAAATTTGGCGAGATTAATACTGGCGAGATTGCAGGCGGAATCGTCTAAGAAGAGGTATTCACTGCACGGGTTGCTTGCATTAATCCTGCCAGTGTTTTTACAGGTATGCCATTTCTGAATTGTGCTGTCAAATTGGACACCCGGATCCGCGCATGCCCAAGCAGCGTAGGCAATCTTTTCCATCAGTGTTCTGGCATCATATTCATCAGCAACTTCACCACTTGTCCGATACGTAGTTTTCCAAGAATCTCCCCGTAGGTAGGCGTTCACGAAGTCATCTGGAATCCGTACAGAGTTGTTGCTGTTTTGTCCGCTGACAGTACCGTAAGCTTCACCGTTGAAATCGGATGGATACCCTGCCGCAATGAGTGCCTTCGCTTTGTTCTCTTCCCTTAGCTTCCAGTCAATATAGTCCGCAATCTCTGGATGATCCATGTCAAGGATAACCATTTTGGCTGCCCGTCTAGTAGTACCGCCGGATTTGATACTACCTGCCCAGCGATCAAAGCCTTCAAGGAACGAGAGGACACCAGAACTTTCGCCGCCACCTGAGAGCAGTTCACCTTTGGCGCGAACCCTACTGAAATTAGAACCTGTACCACTGCCGTATTTAAAGAGACGCACTTCAGATCTCTGGAGCTCCAACATAGAGTCCAGAGAATCGTCAACGCTTTGAATGAAACAGGCGGAATTTTGCGGGTGTTCATACGCATTGGAAGTTACCTCGACTTTTTCTGTGTCGCGGTCCCAATAGTAGTTTCCACCACCCCCCTCAATATTATATTCATGCCACAAACCGCAATTAAACCAGACAGGCGAGTTGAAGGCACCCCGTTGTGTAACGAGGATATGCGTCAATTCCATCTCAAACGTCTGTGCATCTTCGGGGCTCGCGAAATAACCTCCGAATTCTTCACCTGCGCGGCGGAGCGTGCGTGCCACACGGGTAACCAACTGGCGAACGCTGTCCTCTGATTCTGATTCAGCACCGGAAACTCCGGCTTTGCGAAAATATTTTGATGCTGCTATATCCGTTGCGAGTTGCGTCCAGTCCACTGGTATTTCAACCTGCTCCTGTTTAAAGATGACATCACCTTTTTCATTGTAGATGACCGCATCTCGGCGTTCCCACTCCAATAAATCGTACGGATGAACACCGGGTGTGGTAAAATAGGGCGTGAAAACGAGCCCTGCCCGATCGTCTCCGTTAGAATGTTTTGGAGAGGTTGCCTCTTCATCAACCCCTTTCGGATTATCAACTGTCATACTCATACCCCTATGGTTATTTGGTTATCGGTGTGCCCAGGAAGGGCACCTACGTAAACCTAATTATGATAATGTGCACTCCGAAGCGCGCCTATAAAAATGCTTTGGTTATGATTAATTTTCTTTGAGAACAATTCGATGGTAACGTTTCTTACCAGCACGGAGAAGTAAGGCATTCTCTTCAAGCAAACCGGTATCAACGACCATATCTATCGCACGGTACTGCTTTTCGTTGATGTATGCTCCACCTTGTTGAATGAGTCGCCGCGCTTCGCTACGCGAATTTGCCAACCCGACTTCATGAAACAATGCCATGATTGGAATGCCGCCATCAAGTCGCCCCGAAGCGATAACTGAAGTCGGCATCGCGGCTTCATCAAGGTTGCCACCACTAAACGCCGCGTGCGACGCTGCTTGTGCGTTATCTGCCTCCGTCTTTCCGTGTGCCAGTTGTGTGACTTCGTGCGCGAGGACTTCCTTCGCCTCGCGAATTGCTTCATCCTCCAAACTGCCGAGTCGTCGGACCTCGTCCATCGGAAGGAATGTGAAATATGCTAAGAATCGCGAGACATCGCGATCGTCTGTATTGATCCAGTATTGATAAAATTCGTAGGGTGATGTCCGTTCAGCATCAAGCCAAACTGCACCGCCTGCGGTTTTTCCCATCTTCGCACCGCTCGCTGTAGTGAGCAGCGGAAAAGTGACCGCGTGAACCCGCTCGCCTTCAATCCGGCGGACGAGCTCAACACCGGCAAGGATATTGCCCCACTGGTCGTCGCCGCCAAGTTGGAGACGACACCCATACTTTTGAAAGAGACACAAGTAGTCGTATGCCTGGAGCAGTTGATAATTAAATTCAAGAAATGAGAGACCGAGTTCACGTTCGAGCCGTTGCCGATAACCTTCTGCTCGAATCATCTCATTAACCCGAAAGTGTTTTCCAATATCGCGTAGAAATTCTATGTAGTTTACCGAAAGCAACCAGTCAGCATTGTTGAGAAATTTACCTGCTTCCGCCGTAACTTGCGAGTCTTCGCTATCTGCTATTCCGTTATCAAGATTTAAGTACCGTTGCAACTGCGCAAGGATATCCTTGCCGTTGCCTGAAATTTGTTCCTGCGACAACATCGGGCGCATCTCGGTCTTATCAGTCGGATCGCCGATCATTGTTGTCCCGCCGCCGATGATTGCAATCGGTTTATGTCCAGCGCGTTGCAGGTGTGCCATCGCCATTATAGGAACAAGACTCCCGACGTGCAGACTCGGTGCTGTCGGATCAAAACCGACATAGTAGGTGACTCGTTCTTCAGCTAACAAGTTGGCGATCTGCTCAGCGTTTGTAGTCTGTTTGATAAAACCCCGTTCGTTCAGGGTTTCAAAGACGTTGGGCATTTTTTATCCTGTTTCGGTTCATATTTTTTGGTTTTATTAAAGGAATTCGGTTGGTGCGGTTCTCATCTCAATATCGGAAACCTGCAAACTTAACTTAACCTTATAGTGCACCGTTCGCAGCCCCAATATATAAGATATATGATAGGAATTTGATAGTAAATTTATGGTTACAATCCAGTGCAGAAATTTGGAACGACGCTATAGTAAAATTTTTGCTACATAGAATTATAATAGATTTTAATATCTCTTGCAAACATTTTTTTCCGAAATTTTCTATCTCAAAGACATCACCCATTTTACCACAAATTTTATTTACAATGCAAAAACAGTCTTAAAACATATCAAAATTAGTGCCGGTTTCGATAGCAAAATCAGCATTGTAAGTTGAACAAAAATGTGCCTATTCCTCGTCATCTTCGGCATAAGAGTGTCCACTGAAAATTGCCCGGACCTGCTTCGCCGTCTTCGGACCTGAGAGTAGTTGACCAATTCGATCACCTTCCTCCGCAAGCAACGTCTTGACGTTCGTCAGTACCGCCTCTAACTTGTCACCCGGAAATTTGCACGCGCCATTCTCATCCATGTGGATAATCTCACCCGGTGCGACATCCATTCCCGCTATTGAGACCGGCACGTTGACCGCCTGAACCGCCATCGCCCCGTGTCCAGGTGTGATGCCGCTTAATAGATACTGAAATTCCATCGGTCGGATTTCGTCAATATCGCGTGATGGACCGTTTGAAATCGCGCCTAAGCAACCGATTGATTTCATCGCTGCTGTCATGTTTCCACCTGCTAAACCGACCTTATTCGCGAATTCGGGTGGGAACTTCTGCTCAAAAGCCAAGATCGTCGGCTGTTTGGAGGCACCTAACGCATCTATAACATCCATAAAAGAGAGTTCTGAATAATTCGGGTCAGGTAAACCATAGACGCACGTCACTGCATACCCAGCAACCGCGCCGAGTTCAGGGTACATACAACGGAGCGTCGTATCCGTATACCAATTCTCCGTCCACGGGTTGTAAAGTCCAAGGCAAAGCGGACTTGTCGGATACGTAGCAACCACATTCGTAATCGACGGGGTATCGTATTTCCGCAGTTCCGCCAACATTTCTTGTTCAGTTAATGCCATAAATGAATTTCCCTTTTTGAATAATTAGTACGCTGCGCCGATGCAAGGCATGAGGACCTCGCGCTACAGCCGTTTTAGGACAAGCGAGGCATGGGGACCTCGCACTATGGGTAAAGAGATAGGTTTTAGACAGACATTGTCCTGCCGGCATACGCCCGTCCGATGCGTGCAGCTTCTTCTCCGCCACCGGTAATCCGTACACCAGCGTCAATACTCGCTTCAATCGTATCAGACGACGCGCTCTCTAAAAATCGGATGCCAGCAGCTTTGCATGCTGCGAAGACGCGATCCCGGGCATCTTGCAATTCTTGTGGACGGGGATTCGGCGGGTTTTTATAGCCAAACGACATGCTCATATCCCCCGGTCCCCACTCCGCGAAAGCGATGCCGGATACCTGCGCGGTGATCTCGACGTTTGCTAATGCACGTTTATTTTCAAATTTGAGACCTAAGAGAAGTTCACCGTTCGGATTCAAGGGCCACGGATCGGCGACATCCAGATATTCGTTAGCAGAAATGCCCCAGATAGGTGCGGCAGAGCCTTGACCTGCTGAACCGCGTCTGCCGACATCTAAC
Organism: Candidatus Poribacteria bacterium; assembly: GCA_047516705.1. Lineage (GTDB taxonomy): Bacteria > Poribacteria > WGA-4E > WGA-4E > WGA-3G > WGA-3G. The sequence goes on from JAKZUG010000397.1 coordinate 6,722, forward strand.
TGCGTACCAACACCTATTGTCTGGAAAGGATACCGACACGCCTCAACAAACGCTTTGACCGCCTCTGGAGATTCGGCGTGACAAAGTAGGAGTCCATGGACACCGCGTGCGAGAAGCTGCCGCATCTGCCAACCGTTCGCACGAATTACGTCTGCACTGATGCCATCTACTGGCAACTCGACAACGACCGCCGGGGTCGTGTGTCCACTATTGGTCGGACCGCCATCAACAAGACCGCGCATGAAACTATCCAATCCAGAGAGATCGAAGCTTCCATGCTCCATGCCGACATTGATATAATCTGCCCAAGTCTTTGCCATCGCACGACCCGCGTCATAGTTCAGGTTCGCGCCTGTGTGACTGCCAGTGTAGAAGACAGGCAGGTCATCTGATAGTAATTCATTCGCTTTATTAACGCGTTTTGACATTACGGATTCTCCTTAAATAAGGTGCAAATAATTACGTTCAATAAAGAAAAATGGTTTCGGTGCTATATTTTATAAATTGTATAGGAAACGCGACAATCTGTCAACAAATTTTTTACGGAGTTTTGAGCAATTAAAACCGATCATTTTGAAATTCCTTGACAAATCTGCGGGTCTCATTTACCATAAAAAAAGCAAATTATAGACGCAAATTTCTGCAAGGAGTCACCAATATCGTGAAAGCAATTGTCACTAAACTATTGCCAGACAAACGGCGCGAAAAAACCGTTGTCACCAACTGGGAAGAACCGGCAGCACCTGTCCAGAACGAGGTGCTCTGTCAAGCCGTCTTCACGGGACTCACCAACGGCACAGAACGGAACCAACTTATTGGTGGGAACTATTCGGCACCCGATGACCGGCTACCAGCAGGCGGCGGGTACCAGAACGTCGGTAGAGTCATTAAGACAGGACCGGACGTAACGCAGCTTCAGG
>JAKZUG010000398.1:0-4459 GCA_047516705.1 Candidatus Poribacteria bacterium
TGTTTCTTCAGAATGTTTATAGCAGCGTTTTCGACCAAAGCCCGCAGCCCTGTAAGGGCGGTATGTTTATATCTACAGTTGCTAAAACGCTATCAAAAACCGCTAAATTGACACTTATGCAAGTGTACCAACGACACCTACATCAAAGACTGTGTCAGCACACTTGCCACAAGGGTTCGCGATTAAAACCTTTTTCGCCATACCGAGCGCAAAGAACGCGATACCGCGAGCGAACTTCTGTAAAGTATGTGTGCGATGTCGTAACTGACCGGCAATCTCCGAAAACCGAACAATGGGACCCGCGACGAGTTGTGGAAACATTGACACATAACAGGCGAAGTCAATAAAATTCCGTATCGCTTTTGCATTGCCACGATAGACATCAATCGTATAACTCATCGACTGGAAGGTGTAGAAACTGATGCCGAGCGGAAGCGTTATGTGAAGGACCCCCTCCCATATCGGCAGCCCGAGCCAGTCCATAACAGTGTTTATGTTCGCGATGCCGAAGTTGAAGTATTTGAAAAAACCTAAAAGGGATAAGTTTGAACAGATCGAAACCGTCAACGCCAATTTGCGGTTGTGTCAACGCTCACTCCCGGAAATAATACGACCACACGTATAATCAATCAGCGTCAAGGCAAACATCAGTAGAACAAACAGCGGATTTGCCCAACCGTAAAAGATATAACTAAAGAGCGTCAACCCGAAGTATTTTGCCCTGCGCGGGAGCAGATAGTAACTTATTAGAGCAATAGGGAGGAAATAATAGACGAAGATGTGCGAACTGAAAACCATTTTTTTAATTATGGCCCCTTGCCATGGTCAACCCAACGGGGTTGACCATCGGTTTTCGATGAGATTGGGGCGTTACCGGAAGGAAGTACACTCTCTAACAGGAGGTTCAGGGATGCCGACCGTCATAGCGTTGCCGAACTTCTTCTAACTTCTGCGTCAACTTCGTTGCCCCAAGTGCGTTCAGATGGTCGAGGTCTTTGAACATCTCTGGAAGGAAGTCGTGATTCCCACCTTGAAGCAAATCAACAAAAACGAAGTTAGGGAACTGCGCCTCTAATTGTTTCAATTGATCTACCAATTCCCGATACCCTTCCTGGGTTGTTCCGTCATCGTCCACGACAGACTGGTCGCGCATGATCGGGTGGAGAGGTGACAGATACAGCATAACCTTTACATCTCGCTCGTTCAATGCGTCGATCATTGATGTAAGACGATTCCACCGATTTTCAGAAATCTCCCATCTCTGCCTGATTTTTTCTGTCTTCGGTCTATCCCATACCTCAGCGTTAAACTTCCAACCCCACGGACGTTCGTTCCAGTACTCCGCGACATAGGGTATCGAAGCAACTTCAGCAACCGTCTTTTGATTTTCGTTCCCATCGGAGCTCCGCCAGAGCGTTCCGGCATGCTCCTGATCGAACGTGAAACCGCGACTTTCTAACAACCGCCGGTCGGCTGAATGTTCAAAGTGCCGGTTCACCGCGCGGGGGGACATCTGATAAACGACCCACTCTAAGTTGGGCATTTTCAAGAGATATTTGTCAACAACAATCTCTTGGAACTCCAACGGACCGCCTGAAATTGCGAGATTATACGCCACCGGAGTCTTTTGGTTTTCCGCACCATAAAACATCTCCGCTCGAACGCCTGCCTCGCCCCGCGAGTCACCCAAGGCTACAAGCTTGAGTTGATCTTTTAACCGCCAGAAAACCGGCATCTTCTCTGAAAAAATACTGTCGTAATCGTAGCGTTCCTCAACGGATCGGTTTTCGAGAATCTTCTGTCCCACATCGTGATAGAGCGGAGTGTCAGGATCCAATGCAAGTGTATCACTTGTGTAGAGGCTCTTCAATTCGCTAAACTGCTGATACGGATAGAGGTGGAGTGTGCGTGAACTTCCTATTTTCGCCTTTCCGATTGCTTGTGGTTGGTTATCGTAGATTGCCCAATGCGCGACCCGGAGCTTTTCCCCTGTGAATTTACCCTTAAGGCGTTTTTGGACGCTGTACTCGTAAAACACGAGTGCGTCTTGATAGGGTGCGATGTCGGAGAGCGTTGGGATCTTGGATTTCGCGAGGAGTTTCACCTTGAGTCGGATAGGATCGCTTATATCTATTTCTAACAATCTACCATCTGGTGCGATTTCCAAGTCGATTTCTACGCCGAACTCTTCGGCTTCAACGTCGTAATAAGTCGTCTCGGTTTGTAAACTATTGCCTACAATACTCATACCAAGTCGGGTTTTCCGCTCAACGTCGTTAATTTTCAGGGCACCGACCTGCTGACGAACCGTATCCTGGACGGGTATCGGAAGTTCTGAGAAATCGATTTCCTCCGTTACATTCTTCTCTCTAAGTGTACCATCTGCTGCGATCTCCAGTTCGATGTCAATTCTGTCGTCCTTCGCCTCTATGTCGTAAACAGTTTCGCCATCCTCTTTTTCGCGGTCAACATCCCGAATTGGCACATCCCCAATTTCGTTGAGGGCGATTTTCTGGATAGCCTCAGGGACTTCATCAAACGATATGTCTTTAGCAAATCCGTCAACACTTACGGAAACCAAGCAGGCTGTCATGCAGAACATGAGAAGCCAGGTCCAGTATAGGTGTTTCTTCAAAATGCAACCTCCTTCAATTATCTCTGAATACTCTCCCAAAATTGTATCGCCACTGAAGAGCAAAACTCATTCCGATTTGCCCATTTAGGGGGCTAACGAGCAATCGTCTCCATTCATTCTCATTTGGCAAACGAGCAAAGTCTTTGTAATTTTCCACTACCCAATTATCTGCTGCATCAATAATTCCCAAAGTTATCGGTTGTGCTTCGGCTATCGAAAGTAGGCTCTCAATCTCATGTTCCGGTATTGCATCTTTATCTTTACGGGCACGCTGGTCATTTTTCTTTCTGAAGTCTATTTCTGCCTCAAGGACCAATCTTTGTATCCTATCTGCCTCTTGCATTGCACCAATGATGCGAAGCAGGTGCTTTGCTCGCCAATCACTCTGATTGATATATGCAAGAAACCGGAAAATCTTTTGTGTCCACGCCTCGCTTTGAGTTAGTAGCCAATCCCGATGTTTCCGTGCTATTGCTGTTAAAGCGAAATCTGCTAATTCTGTATTTAAGAAATAGTACCATTGGATGACCTGAAGTCTTAAGGGTGGATGCAATTTCCGTTTCTGATAGTCAGTCAACAGGATAAGGGCATCATATTCACTTCCAAGAATTCTCTCGTACGCTGACAAAAAAGGTTCACTAGTAGCATAATTCTGAGAAGGTGCCTTTATACCCAAGTCAAGATCCGGCAAGTCAACACCTCGCGCGGGATTCAAACGGAGTTGGGGTATTTCAACATCTCGGAAAGTCACAGTTTCAAGAACAGCAACAAAAAGCATCTCAATAATGCTTCCAACCGTTTTTCCATCAAGGTTCGGAAACGTCTGCTCATCATAAAGTTGCTGATACCAGTGCGGCAAAGTTTGGTCACGTCCAACATGTAAAAGCACCGGTTCAAGCCTTTCAAGATTTAATCCTTGAAGAGCATGATTTAATTCAGTCATAGTTTCTTCAAGCCTTTTTCGGAGCAAATCACGTAATTCCGCTTTTATCAGCATAAGTTATCGGCTCCTGAAAAAGGTGAAGTTGTTGTTCCTTAACGTTTTCCAATGAGGTCACACGGTTTTCTAAAATCTTATCAAGCACCCAACCTGCCAATACAGGTGGAACAGCGTTACCGTATAAAGCATATTGATTATAGACGGAAACAGCAGAGCAGTGATCATCTGGGAAACCTTGTAGACGCGCATATTCCACATTTGTCAAGCGCCGATATTGATCTCCCACTTTGTAACGTTCATAATGCCGGCTCGTGGCTGCTGTAAGCGTTGGAGCGATTCCATCAATACCAAATACCGTGTAGCCCATGCGAGCCCCTCTTTTCTGATTATAGAGGAGTTGAACACCATCAAGAAATCTGTTAATCCGCGTGCTTTCTTCTAAACGTTGTATAGTGCTCTCTGTAAAGTCAAAAGTTGGGTCAACCGTAGGTTGCAGGATGCTACGTAACGCTACAACCGGTTTCGCCTCCGCGAAATGTTCCAAGTTACACGAAAAAAAACGTTGACGAAACGCTAACCCCCAAGTGGCAAATCTCCGACGATGTCTTTCAACCTCAATCCAACCTGACATATCTGTGAGCCAGCGAAAATTGCCTTCTAAACTTTCTGAAAGATCTTTTGACTCCGCAAGTCTGATCGTAGGATGGTTATCCTTTCCATCCAAGGAACCTAATATAAGCACGCGCTCGCGATTCTGTGCTAAGCCGAAGTGTCTCGTATTGACTAAACGCCACTCAATGTGATAGCCCAGTTCGGTTAGTGCAGAAAGCACTGTCGCAAAATGGACACCCTTTTCCATTAAAAGTAACCGCTTCACATTTTCC
>JAKZUG010000399.1:0-4853 GCA_047516705.1 Candidatus Poribacteria bacterium
AAGGCTGGCGTGGTATCTTTTGAAGTGGACGAAAAAGGAAAGAAACGTTTTGACCTGTCAGAACTCGCAAGGGTGTACGGGCAGATTGACTTAGCGGAAAACAACGGACAGGTCAAAGAAAGCAATCCTCCCCTGTCAGAAGCAGGTCATGACAACCCCAAAGTCGTCGCTCTCCTGGAGAACCAGATTCAAGACCTCAAGGCACAACTGGAGAAGGCAGACGCACAACTCGAAATCGCGACGACAGAGAAATCCAAGCTCCTCGATTTGTTGTCCGCGGAGAAAGACGAAAAGCGTGCTTTGATGCCACCAGTAGACGAAAAGAGCCATCGGAAATCTCCCAACTGGCTGCTCCGGCTCGTTGGTGCGCGATAGTACCGTCGAATCGAAAAGCGACTTGCCTATTTTTTACCCATCTGATACACTCTAAAAATCCAGTTTGGGTGGCACTGCTATGAATCGGATCCCACTCCGTTTCTGCCACCCTCCCACCATAGCAGGGGGATAAGGGACTGGGGACTGGAATTCAATATGATAAAAATAGCGGACGCTACGTTTACAGACGCTGCGGGGAAAGGAGTTTCAAGTATGCCCTGTACTGATAATGGTGTGCCAATGAATCAAATTCTGTGTGGGGATAATCTCAAACTTATTCAGCAGTTACCGGATTGTAGTATTCAATTGGTTATTACCTCACCGCCTTACTTTCAGCAGCGAGATTACGGTAGCGGTATGGGAAATGAAGAGAATGTCAATGACTACATCGAGACGCTACTTTGTCTTTTCCGCGAATGTGTCCGTGTTCTGACGGATGATGGCAATATCGTTTTCAATATAGGCGATAAATATCAGAACAGTAATTTGCTTCTTGTTCCATATCGTTTCGCGCTTGCCGCGATGGGTACAGGCAGCGTTAGACTTGTAAATGAAATTACGTGGATCAAAAAAAATCCAACGCCTCGTCAGTTCAGTCGCCGCCTCGTCAGTAGTACTGAACCGTTCTTCCATTTTGCCAAGTCAGACGGCTATTTCTACAATCCAAAAGCTTTCTTAGCAAAAACCCATGCCCCGCCGCCTCCAAAGAAAAAAAATGGTACCAATGTTGGGCAGAAATATTTCGAGCTTATTGATAAATCCGATCTTTCCGACACAGAAAAAATCGGCGCACGGACAGAATTAGAGCAGGTTATTCAAGAGGTGAAAAGCGGGCAAACGCACAGTTTTCGGATGAAAATTCGAGGTATCCATGCGGCTCCGTTCGGTGGACAGGAGGGCGGGCGCACATCGCAGCTAAGAAATAAAGGATTTACAATCATTCGGATTCACGGTAATAAACTCAAACGAGATGTAATCAAGACCGATGATGTGATTGAAACATCCGATGTGATTGAAACACCTGTTGCTACCCTTAAAGGGAATAAACATCCAGCGATCTATCCGGTGGATGTCGTGGAGGAGTTTTTACATCTCCTCACACCCACCGATGCATTGGTACTTGATCCGTTTATGGGTTCTGGCTCGACCGCAGTTGCTTGCAAAAAACTGGGACGGCATTATATCGGCTATGATATTAATGCTGAATACTGTGAAGATGCCCGACAGCGTGTCTCAGAAACGCCGGATGTGTCGCAGCAGCACCTATTTGATTTTGAGGGGAAGTGATGAACCAAGTCCGTCCAATTTTAGAAGATGCCTACCAACTCGCAGCGTCAAGCGACAGTGCCTATTCTGATCTCTCAGAAAGCCAGGAAAATTGGGTCAACGCCATCATCGAAAAAGCCGAATCCTTTAGAGGCGTTCTTACCGTCCTGATTACATCGCTCGTCAAAAAGATTGAGGATCCAAATCAAGATGTCCGCTATCATCAAGACAATCTTCCAAATGGTTATTCAGGCAGAGGCTTAGACACAGATCATATAACCCCCTTCATGAAAGAGAAATTTAGACGGTTTGCTATGGCTGAGAGTGGATGGTTGACCCGTTCTCTTGAGCAGAATCTCCCTTACACGTTAGAATATCCTGGTCGGATACAAGGTAAAACCGTGAAAGATGCTTTTCTTCAAATTCTCAACGACATTGAGGAAAATAAAGCGGATCCGAAAAAATATCTCCAAGCGATTTTTTCTGCCCTAATTACGTCGATGGAAGGATCACAGATAAGCTTTGACTTTCTAAAAGAAGCACAACAAACGGAGGCAGTAACGATTGGAAAAATAGTGGATCTTCTAAGACACCACTTTTCGCACGACTATGGTGTTGCTGGTGCTTCACGGCTTCCAGTATTGGCTGTTTATTCTGCTTATGAGATGCTTATGGGGATTCAACGATATGAAGGTAAAACGCTCTCGCCATTGAAGAGCCATACTACGGCAGATACCAAATCTCATGGAATACGCGCAATTGGAGATATTGAGGTCATGCACGACAATAATTTTTTTGAGGGGGTCGAAATCAAACATAAGATCCCCATTTCGCTCGGAATTGTTGAAGATGCCTATCAAAAATTTAAACAGATCTCTGTTTCTCGTTACTATCTACTCACCACAGCAGAGCCAAATGTTGAAGATATAGATTCGGTAAACGACTTCGTGAGTGTAATTCACAGACAACACGGGTGCGAGGTGATTGTCAACGGCATCCTTCCTTCACTGAAATACTATCTGCGATTGTTAAGTAGTCCCCAACTTTTTTTAGAAAACTACTCGAAAAATCTTCAGTTGGATTTTCAACAGAAAGCAGACATCAAAGAAACGCATTTGCGGTACTGGGAAGCCCTGTTAAGTCCATCATACTGAATCAGAGAGCAATCAGAGTTTAGGGTTCAAAACGGATTTATTTCATGAAATGGTATCAGATGCAGTGGGCGCAAAAGTATTGGGGCAAAGAAGCGCGGGAACGCTACCGTCGATATCTCCAATCGGATGTGTGGAAAGCAAAGCGGAAATCCGTTTTACAAGCCGCCGGATTCCGTTGCCGCCGGTGTGGTGCACCCGCAACAGAGGTCCACCACGAGACCTACAAGCGGATCTACAACGAACGGATGTCAGATTTAACAGCACTCTGTAGCAAGTGCCACGAGGCGGCACATACCCGGACACCCAAAAGCCGAAAGAAAAGCACGCCTGCGGAAAGGCACGGGACCCGAAAACCGAAACAACGCAGGTTCTATCCAAAACGCAAACCGAAAACGAAAAGTTAGTGTAATCAACGGATTTTAGAATGAGCGTAAAATACCTGTTTTCCACGTTAGCTATTTTACTGGCGACACTTACTTTCTTCGCCTTGGATACGGTTGCGGATACTGAATCCACTTCTGATCTTCCAACCACTCTGATTGTTTGCCTTGTGATCGTTTTTATAATTATTGGCATAGCATATTCAGCGAATCGACCGGCAAAAAAGGAGACCTCTTTTCTTGAAGAATATGGCAGTCTACTTGCATCTGAAGATCCCAAAGATCTTTTACAACTTGCTGAAAAGTGTAATGAGTTTCTAAAAGATACATACAGTAATAAGGTTTCAAATTTGGCGCGGCAAGCCAAAGATAAATCTACAAAGATCCAGCAAGCCAAAGAGGAAACGGAAGGGATCCAGAGAAAGATAGCGAATTTGGAAACTTTCAAATCCGAAATATCAGAAGACGGATCCCATCCTCGTGTCGTTTCCACGCTCAAAGAAACCATGCACAACCCTGACAGTTTTCAGCACGTTTCCAGCGACTACGAGACCGTCGAGCCAGAAGGGAAAAGCTACCTCAAAATCGTAATGACTTTCAGAGGCAGGAATACTTTCAACGCCTTAGTCTTACAAACCTGTTATTTTCTTGTCGATGAAGATAACCAGATTTCTTTGGTCGGATCCCCTGATGATACCGAATCCAGCCCTGTTAATACGGCAGCAATTGCAGCGTCCGTGGATGCCGCGGCAATTGCTGTTGAAGGGGTCGCAACACTTGCGGATCTGTTATTATTTTTCACCAGCGAGGAATAGAAACGCGTGGGGGTGGTGACGATTAAACGATTCGCCTGCGCAACCGCCGTGTACCGGAAGCAATCTACCAAGTGAAAGGACGGTAAAATGAAAGGCACAAGACCGCTTGACAACGACGAAATCCGACTCGTTTCTGCATGTTTCACCGGAAACCCGTACGAAGTACGCAATCGCGGTTTATTCATGTTGGGCGTGAGTACTGGCGGACGCATCTCTGAATTGCTCAGCCTAACGATCGGCGATGTGTATCAGAACCGCAGAGCCGTCACCGACCTGCTTTTCGATAAATCCATCGTCAAGGGCGGCGAGGTATCCAGAGCCGTTCCGGTCAATCGCGACGGCTGGCGTGTGAGTCAATGGCAGTGGATTCTCAACCTTACAGAATAACATTTTGTCTTGTTTAATATGTTACAGTAGAATTAAAATAGTATTTTTACTTGACTTTTTACGTAAAAGTTGGGTATAATTATTATCGGATGGCTGGCAACAGTCCATCCCGGGAACTTATGTTCTCGTAATATCAAAGCGTTGCTGCGGAGAGGTCTCCAAATCTCCTTCAAAAGGAGATTCCTCTCCAATGCTAATCCTTTGGAGAGGGTTATAGCTTTGATTTGGAAGCCGTTTCGTCGCCCTTTGGCGGAATGAAACAGCAACGCAATACCACTTTTTTTAGACTGTTTTTTTAGACTGTTTTTTAGATGCAGTGCCGCTTTATGCACTCTCTTTGCATCTGCATAGCATTGCATCTCCACACAGGTTTTGAAATGCATATCGAATATACCCGCATTCTCTGGAAACCCGCCATGCAGAGCCTTTTTCTATCAAGGAAGGTTTTTGTATGAGCCAACAGATATATCTCCCTC
>JAKZUG010000400.1:0-4650 GCA_047516705.1 Candidatus Poribacteria bacterium
GAAACGGCGCGCTGCTATCGGATATTTGGATGCCAAAGAACTGTGGTGTACGCCGGAACGTCTTACGCAGTACATACGGACTTTCTTCCCCTAACACTCGCGCATAAAACGCCAGCGTCTCTTCCAATTCAATTTCGCTGAGAGGATACCAATCCTCGTTCTGATACTGCTGAGGATTGTTTTGATATTTTCGGAACACCTCAAGGTCCGGCACAAGGATGAGAACCCATTCTGTTGCTTCATCCGCCACTTCCAAATCTAATTCAGGAAGAAGCCAGTCAAATAAGATTACCGGCGCGCTGGAAATCAATTCCTCTGGCGGAATGTGCGCGGCTATCCACTCCGATGCCGCAATTTGGGTCGGTTGTGCAAGCATAACAGCACTAAAAGCAGCCGTATAAACGAACGAATAAAGCACGACGACCCCACCGACGACTCCGCATCCCCATTTTCCAAATATCTCGTGCCTCCTGGGTCCTTCTTCTACAAGATGTGGCGAACCGCTATATGCGAACCTGAAGAGACCACCTACAGCACTCGGAACGCGTGCGAGTGTAATAGCGGCAAGTACCGTCAGTGCGGGATAAAGTATCAGTAGATGACGTGCGAACTTGACCTTGTGTATCCCGATAAATAGTAGATACGGAATAACGAAAGCAAGTAAAAGTGCTTCCAATATAGGAGCCTCGTCAGTTTTGTCTTTAAGCGAAATAATTGCATGCAGTACACCAAAAGCGACGAGGAGTGCGAGTGGCAACTCCATTCCCCATTTCAAGAGCGTCCAGAGGTAGACAAACCGTTGTAACCATCCTGATTCTGCTGTAGAAATGAGACCGAAGTGCCCTCGGTGGTAGTGAGTGGCTTCATACCAGAAATCCTCAAAGAAGAGATTCCACGTTGGTGAAACCAGATCAATGAGCCAGTAAGGGCAGAGGAGCGTAAAGGTTAAGGCTGCAGTACCAATGATTATTGCGAGTCTTCTATAAAAATGCTCACTCCGAATGAAGATAAACAGAGAAAGACAGACGAAAATGGTCGTAAATTTGACTGCGAAACTGATTCCGGCAACGACACCGAGCCACACTGCTGTTTGAAATGTAAGTGAATCTGAAGAAGCGCGCGCACGCACGACGCGCCAGAGAAAAAGTGTCACGCAGAAAGTTGCGGGGATGTCAACAAGCGCGAAACGTGATTCGTTAGTAGCATGCAACATAGAGACTGCCAGCAATCCTGCTGCAATTTGCCCGACGCGTCTGTTGTAAGTGTGTTGTCCAATAGAATAGGTGAACCAGAGTGTGGCAGTGGATAAGAGGGTGTTGACACAGCGCGCCAATAGAATGACGCGAGCTTCTGTTAGATACAAACCTGTGATCGATAGCAATTTGCCTACCACAGCAATGATGTAAAACCAAGCCGTTCCGGGCCAGTTGTAGGTTTGCGGTGGTGCTGCGAAGTGAATTAGGTTTAGCACATCTTGGGCAATAATCACCTCACGCGGATCAGGTGTATCGGGCAATCCAACGTTTAGACCGACCGTACGAAAACCGAAACCGCTGATGAGAATCACGGCTATAACAAGGTTACTGGGCGAACTAAGATAGTTTCTTACCGCGAGAAGCAGTCTCATTTTTAGAGAAGCCTCAGTCTTTGAAAGACATTCCGCCAACGCATCACGTGGTTTTCACGGATATAAGCCGGAACAAAACCGAGGTTGATATAATTTTTAATTGCAGGCAGGCGAAAATCGTCAGTGTCTAACATCACATACGACACGTGCTGTGCTTTAAAATAGTGAAGGAGAAACACGGTTAGCCACTTTCCGAGTTTATGTCCAGTGTGCTCCGGAAGTACAACGAGCATATCAATGTAACCAATCGGTTTGCCACGGAGGTGCCTATTCCAAGCGCACGCCGTGCCGATAGGTACATCTTTGTGGACAACGAAGCAAAAACCGTCCGGGTCAAAGTTAGGTTGGCTGATAACTTCAGCATACGTATCTTGGGTGGTTCTATCTTTGTCTACAAACGACTTGTCCATTATTTGCGCCCAATGTACTTCGTCTCCTTTTTGATAGGTGCGGATGTGATAGCCATCAGGACATTGAAGCCTCGGCAGCTTCTCTAAACCGTGCCGGACCATTCTGAGTTGATCTTCCACTGTATTTTACCTTGAAACTTTAGTCCACAGTTCCGCAGAGAGTATTTCTTTTCATTCAATGAATAGCCGACGCTCTGCCCTGTCTTCTGCAGGGCATCAGCCTGCTCGTCCAGTCGTAAAGATTTTCGCAATAAGTAGATTTGGACGTGAAAATTATTTTGAGATGAAGTCTCCTTTGAGTCGCACATAAGTGATATCGCCAACCCAGACCTGATCGCATCGGGAGACCTCAACGGTCTGAAGTCGGTTGACCCAGGGAGACACCTCCCGGAGCGACCTCGTGGTTTGACAGATACGTTTGACGGACACCGAGAGGTTCGCAGATTTCATCAATCGGGCAACGCGTCTATACCCGACAGTGTATCCCAGACGCAGGAGCAACTTTGTGATACGCCGATACCCATACCTCGGATACGCTGCAGCTAACACCTCTATTTCAGTTCGCAGGACCTCTTCAGACGCGTCGATTTTCGGTTGATAATAGAGGGCGCTCTTGTTGAAACCCAGCGTCTCACAGATCCGTCGCACCGAATAATCTGTCCGCAACGCCTCAGCGATTTGGCGTTGTTCAGACGGGATCAACTCAACCAAGTCAAGGCTTTTTTGGGATGTCTAACGCCACGGTCTACCGCCCAACGAGGTGCTCAAGGTGTGCGATCCGCTCCGCGGCCTCGCTCGATTGCTTATCCGTGGAGGCAAACAGAGAGGCAGCATTTTCAAGGAACTGCTGCTTCCACTTTGAGAGTTGGTCTTCACTGAGGTTATACCGCCGACACAGTTCCGCTTGTGAACTTTCACAGCGGAGGGTCTCAAGAACGACCTCCGCTTTAAACTCGGGGGTGAAGTTTCTTCGTTTTCGTTTCGCCATCGGATTCTCCTTTCAAGTGTGATTGTTAGTATATCACAATCTTGGTTTAGACAGTGGCCCGAATTTCCGATGGCAGTACAACCATAATGTCAGTGCTCCCTATCAGTATTCCCGTATATGCTATCGCAACTAGAATAAGAAGCCTTGAAAGACGTTTTATTGTCTTTCAAGGCTTCTTGTCCTTACTCATTAAGTGCTATGATATAGTTGTTATGGAAAACTCAATTTACTAATGTAGGCAAGCTTAGATGCAATGTGCAAACGCATGTCCTTTTTTTCTTTATCCGATGCGGCTGTTACCTTTGGAAATGGACCAAGATTGGCATGTCCAGTGAGTTTGTCGTCTATTGTAATACACATATCTATCTTATATACCTCACAAGCGTCCAAATCCGCTCTCCCTTCTACTGTAGGTTTTATATACTTATGTCCTAAGTCCCATACATCACTTTCAATGAGATTTTCAGTCAAATACACTGAGGTGTGCGTTTCACCACTTTTCGGGAAAAAAGCTCTAGGTTTTACACCATTAGAAGAATATTTATTCTTGTCATTAAGAAAGCGCGTAAATCTTCCAGTTGGGTTTGAAAAATCCATGTAATTCTCTTACTTTGTAATATCTAATAATATGTTAATTAAATTGGGTAACACCAACCCACCACGTATTTTACAAACACTTCTAACATAATGGTCTGGTTCTAAATACGCGTTATATATTACATAATCATCCCCATATAACATTATTGTAGATGTTCCTCCCGTTTTTAGAAACCAAGTCAGGTTGATACTTCCATCTTCATTCCAGTCAACTTCTGGTATTGAAACACCAGCATTGTAAATTTCTTTCATAACAACGGCAGAATCATCATAAGCTTCATTTTTTATTTTCTCAATACCACTATCTAACAAACTGGCTTGTTCTGCTTCATGTTTAACTTCATTTAAAATCCCCATGTAGCTTTGCTGAAATTCAACATAATTTTGTTTGGGTCTACTAGCTGTTGGCTCTGATGGGGCCCATACTTGATCAGATATACTCTCAACATTTCCCAATCTACCTTTGGGATTTAAATCAAAACTTTTCTCAAAATTTATGTCAAAGGGATTTTTATCAAATGTACCAACAAAATCCATGGGTTTAATTTTTGGTTGTGAACCCAAAACATCCCTTGTGTCTTTGACAAATTCCAAGGTTTTAGACCGTTCAACTGGTATATCACTTGACTTCAACCATGACTCCTCTAAGATCGTCTGTGATACTGGAGTGCAATATATTCCATGCCGATTGCGTAAGCTCATCAAATTTTGTAAGGATAACATTTATATCTCCTATATTCTGTTCATACAAACATCCAACATTAACACTATATAATTCTCCATTGTTCGTTTCTGATGGAATATATGTTCCACGAAGCACATAATCTACACTTACTTCTATTCCATTATAGTTAAATTGTACATTTTTATCTAAAGAGTGTAGGTTTCCACTAAATATAGTTGATAATTCTGGGAAAATATATGTTGGCACACAAAAGTTCAAATCTATGTTCCAGCGACGCAAAAATGACGCTTCTACGGAATACCGATGCCTTAGATTCACTCGCTTGAAGTATACAGGTGAATAA
>JAKZUG010000401.1:0-12147 GCA_047516705.1 Candidatus Poribacteria bacterium
CCTCTATTTTTCTGACAGGTGGCAACATCGGGCGCGCGCTCGGCCCCTTGGTGTTGATGTTCATCCCGTATCGATTCGGGTTGGGAAATCTGGCTTGGGAAATGATACCCGGTGTACTTGTGGCATTGCTGGTGCCAAAAGTGCTGAGATTTGATAAACACCTTGATCTGACAGCCTCCATCCGTGCGACACCAAACGAGGCATCAAGCCCAAAACAATCTTTTTGGGTTGTCGCTGACCCTCATCTACTGTCCCTCAGTGTGCTATTTATTATCGCGGCGTTCCGAACTGTCACGGCAATAGGTTTAGAAAATTTTCTATCAATTTACCTGGCTGACCAAAACTATTCGCATCAAATGCGTTCTCTTGTCCTTGCGCTCTTTATCTTTGCGGGATCTATGGGTATTATGTCAAGCGGGTGGCTTATGAGTCGCGTAAACACCTATGTGCTGTTACTGGTTTCGCTCCTTGGGGCACCCCCGCTTCTCTATGTATCGTTGCACTCTGGCGGGTTTAGTTTTCTCGTGTTTCTTTTTATAGGCAATGTCGTGCTCGCCAGTTCAATAACCCTTAACATTATCCTCGCACAGATGATCTTACGTGGTTATGAAAGTATTGCGTCAAGTTTGATGATGGGTGCAGCGTGGGGAGTCGGTGGATTACTGAATTTGTGGGTCGGGGGTTTGGCAGATAAATACGGTTTGCCGATTGTGCTGGACGGGTTGGTGATGCTTCCGTTAGTGCTCGCACCGCTCCTAATCCTGCTACGCGATCAACCGGATTTGTCCAAACCGGCCCTTTAACGATTGGGTTTTTACGCCGATTTTTCCTACGTCAAAATCGGATCGGGACTTAATCGTTAAAAAATCAGAAATTCCACAAAAGGCTCAAAAAGTGTGTGCTAATCAAGTCGCCAAAGAGGAGCGCGTAATCGAGGCGGAATTGGCGAAGCTGGATGCCGATGCCACTTGTTAGGCGGCTATCGCGGTACCCCATGCGTAAAGCCAACGGTTTACTAATCTGATACTCTATGCCGAGATGCATCTGACCGCCATAGCGTTGCTGCCACTGGTAGGAGAGAATCAGTTCTCGATTGAAAACTCGATTGTTAGCATACGCCACTCCAATATTCCAATTCTCAGGAATAGATTCTTTCGGCGCAGACAGGGTGTTCCACGTCAAAGTCGTCTTTGAAACGTCCTGAAGGTTGATACCAAAGGAGAGGCTACCAAAGTTCTCCAAACCGAAGAGCGCGTTAAAATCTGGCAAACGGACAAGCGCGCCTACATCGAAACCGTATCCCCAGCTCCCATAATTGTAGAGGTCAAGATCACCACCGCTCAAACTTTGTGAAATCCATTTTGCGTTGCCACCGACCATGAACTCCGGCGGCACCGAATCCCTACCGAAGTTATCCCACCACGATTGACTGACAACCCAGCGCGTAGCAAGTGTCAAAATATAAGCATTTTCACTATCGTTTAAGTAACCTGCTGGCGTGAAGTCTGATTCTCTCGGTCGGTTTTTGGCAAGATTCCGTCGTTGGTCAGCACTAATGTTAGAATCAAAAGCGGGAACGACTGGATAGATGGGAATATCGTCTACCCCCGCCCGAATCCATGACAGTCCGAGATTGAGTTTCGGCAGGATTTGCCTTGTGCCGCTGATATAGTTGAATGTGCCTAATCCTGAACGGCGTGCGGCGTGCATCAGACAGAATTGATAATTGTCGGTAACACCTGCAATACCGGCGGGATTCCAGTAGGTAGCGGTGGCATCATCAGCGATACTGACATAGGCACCGCCTAATCCGAGTGCGCGTCCGCCGACACCGCTTGTTAAAAAATCGCCGGTATAGTTTTCGGCGACAGCGGGTAAAACAGCGATACAAACACACCCGATGAGTATCCCTATAAAACGGATGAGATGTGCAGCATTAAGTTTTCGTTGTTGAAAATTGATCAATTGATTTCTCTTTTCTTTGCAGCAATCGGACTTACGCAGAGTGCGCTTACTACTTTGTGAACGGAGAACCTACGGCGTGTGCCTACTACTTTTAAGGGTCTACATCTCGCGCACAACGAAACCCGACATCGCTACTTAAAAGTGACGGTTTCTCAGCGAGTCGATTCGCGACGCGGACGCTTTTTGCGTTGAAACTCCACGACCCTCCACGTACAACACGCTTTTCCTTGCCCACACCGGTATTCGTAATAACCTGTTGGACGTTTTCGGCACCGGCAACAGGGTTACGTCGTGGTGCGTTTGCGTAAAACTTTCGCTGATACGTATCAAGACACCACTCTGCCACGTTTCCCGACATATCGTGCAAGCCGTAGCCGTTGGCAAGATAAGTTCCGACGGGTGTTGTCCGTTCATCGTGCGTACCAGATTTTGTATTTTTGTTGTAATTTGCCCTACTGGCATCAATGGCATCTCCCCACGGATAGTCGTGTGCGATTAATCCGCCTCGTGCGGCTTTCTCCCATTCGGCTTCCGTAGGCAACCGCTTGCCTGCCCATTTTGCATAAGCCATCGCATCGTGCCAGCTGACCTGAACTACGGGATGCTGATCGGTCGGCGCGGTCCGCGCTACTGACGCTGGTAGCGGTCGGTGCCCAGTGGTTTCAACAAACTGCTTGTATTCCGAAACCGTCACCTCATGTCTGTCGATATAGAAGGCATCAAGATAGACAGTATGGACTGGCTTCTCATCACGTTCGCCGTTGTTACTCCCCATCTGAAACTCGCCTGCCGGAATCAGCACCATATCGGGTGCTTGTAAAGACGGACTCGCAGGAACGCAGAAAGTGCCACAGAGTAAGACCCACAGGACGCTTTTCATTTCTACACTCTATTCAAGTCGAAGGTGTTCCAATAGTACTGGTACTGCGTCGATTTCCAATCGGTATAAATTTCATCCCAACCCATCCGATTGAAATGCGGTAAAAGCGACCCTTCCGTGACCGGCTTTGAGCATCCTTGATAGCGGTAATCGACTGAAAGGCGAATCCTATCTGGACTCTGGTTCGGCAGTGCCTTGTGAACGGCATGGCTGTGAAAGAAAAGCGCGTCGCCAATCTCGAAATCGCCTGCTACCCAGTAGAGCCCATCAGCTTCCATAGGTACCGTGTCTATACCGAGTCCGCCCGCGCCGAGTGCCGGCTTGACTGGGTACACACCGCCTTGATGCGATCCAGAGAGTACTGTCAACCCGCCCAACGCCTTTGGACACGCGCCAAGCGGTATCCATGCGGTATAGGTTTCCTCGGTGCCTCGGATATGGATAAAATCTTGATGGGCAGGCGTTGTGTATTTAGTGTTTTCCGGGAACATAATTCTTCCAATATTCCGCGGATGCCCGAGGGTTTTCTCGCCGAAGAGTTTGTCACACATGTCCAAGATCGCAGGATGCTGCGCGAACGCGTGGAAGGATTCCAAACTTTGGAATTCGTCTAAGACGGGCCAATAGCCGTCATCGCCTTCCATGTACGGACCACCGGTACGGATACCGTCCATGAGTGTTTCTCCGCCTTGCGCCCATCCGTGTCGGTGACAAATTTCCAATAAATCTTGACGTAAGTTATAGATAGCCTCGGCATCAATCAAGCCACGGAAAAAGAGGTAACCGTCTTGTCGCGCCTGCTCTTGCAGTTTATCAGGTTGATCTAAGAGTTCATTTGAAACATTAAAGGGTTCAATCCTTGCCATAAAACGCTCCTCGCTTACAAAAACAGTTATAGATGTTGTTAAGGATATTATAGCAACAAAACGGGTGGCGTGTCAACGGTGATTGAAAGTTTTCGGCTATCAGTGATCAGCAGTCAGCAGTCAAAAGGATAGTTTTCAGTTACCAGTTGTCAGAATCAGGATTTGCAGGATTAAAGAATTTTCAGAATCAAAACGTTTTGAGATTGACAATTGTCTTTTACGAAATTACCGAATTATTTTTTACACTTCATCAAACCGAACCTATCGGGTCTGGGTACCAAGCCCTCTGACCTTTTTGGTGGTAAACAGCGATAGTTTCCTTCAAAGAATCAAGTCTATAGAAAAACGAGTCGTTATAATATTCTTACCTCGTAATTTTGAAAATGTGATATAATTCCGGACAGTGTCCATTAAATGTAGAAACGTTCGGACTCACTATCAAAGCGGACCCTCAATTTTAGGAGAAATCTCATGCTTAGCATCAAACACCTCGAAGCGATTCCGTTGAACGTGCCTTTCTATCACGAGCGGGTCAGCCGACACATGCACCGTGCTTTGACACACGGCGAACGGGTCCACGTTTACCGTGTTGAACTCAGCAACGGCGTTGTCGGATACGGTGAAAATTTATCAGATGAATCGGCGAACATTGAGCGGGTAATCGGACAAAATCCGTTTGCATGTATGAACGATGACAGCGTCGGATTCGGTATCCAGATGTCGCTTTTTGACGCAATCGGCAAAACGGTGGATGTGCCTGTTCACCAACTTATCGGACCCAAGGTTCGCGAAAAGTGTCCTATTTCGTGGTGGGATATTGATATGCCTCCCGAAGATTGGGTCGCGGAAGTCCAAGAATCGGTGAAACGGGGGTACACGTCTGCCAAATTGAAAGCGCGTCCGTGGCGTGACATCTTCGCACAAGTAAACGCAGTCGGTGATGCAGTGCCAGCGGATTACCGGCTCGACATCGACTTCAACGGATTCCTGCGGACTGCAGATAACGCTATCCCTGTCTTACAAGAATTAGACAAACACCCGAACGTCGCTATCTATGAGAGCCCGTACTATCTCGGTACAGATGTAGAGGGTGCAGCGCGGTTGCAAACGGCTATCCAGAAACGGATTGTGGAGCATTTCAACGAATCCTGTTTGCATGCGCGGTGTTGTGGTGGGTTTGTTGTCGGTGGTGGCGTGAACTCGCTGCGGCGGACGAACGCGCTCTGTGCTTCGTTTGATCAACCCTTCTGGCTCCAGATGGTCGGCACTGGGATTACAACTGCGTATTCGGTGCATCTCGGTGCGGTGCTATCGCAAGCGGCATTGCCAGCGATTACGTGTCATGAGTTGTGGGAATCGGATCTGCTCGAGACGCGGCTCCCAGTGGTCGAGGGGACAATTCAGGTTTCGGAGTCGCCGGGGTTGGGGATTACGGTTGATGAGGCAGCGTTGGCAGAATATCGTGTGGAACCTTCTACACCGACACCGCATCAGCTGTTTCGTGAGAGCGATTATACCTGCAGGGTGCATATTCCAGATAGCAGCGGCGTTGTGACAGCTCACGATTTTGCTGGCGAGGATGTCTATTATCCGGCGTTCAGTGAAGGGAAGTATCCGGGGTTTGTGCCGGGGGTTTGGATGGAAGTAGTTTCTGCTTGATATCGAAGAAGTCTGTTTTCACTGCGTTCTTCTACCTGCGAACGCCCAGTTGAAAACTAAATACCCTTGAAATATTTATCTTTTGTTAGGGTCATTTAGTTCTTTTGTAGGAGGGATCTCCGAATCGCGATATATCCGTGTAGGAGCGAGCTGCGCTCGCGATCTTCCGAGCAAAATGGCTAAAAATCCCAAAACTAAATAGCTCTAATTTTTTGTTGAAAATTATATCGCGAACTGATATTATCGTTTATCTTTAACAGAAGGAGGAAATTCCAATCGTGAAATTGCTAACAGAATCCGAAATTCTTACTATGCATAAGATTCACTCTTTCCTATGTTGCACATTTTGTGGACACCTTCAGAAAACTATAGGATATGCGGTATTATTCACCTTTTTTTTCCTAACAATACCGTCTGTTGTGTCTGCTAAATTCACGGATGGGTTAATCTTATACCACTCTTATGATGAAAGTGCAGGTGATGTCGCTGAAGATCTCAGCGGCAGCGGTCACGATGGCATAATTGACAATCCGATGTGGGTTGATGGAAAATTTGAGAAAGCACTGAAATTTGATGGTGCGGGGAGTGGAACGTTCGTCACCGTTGAAAACACTGCCGAACTCAATGTGAACGAATGCACGTTCATGGCATGGGTTAACGCCGAACATTGGGATGGCACACGCCAAATCGTCGGCAAATCCGTCCACGGGGGTTGCAGTAGCAGAGGACAATATGGATTGTTCAGCGAAGGCGGCATCTTCAAACTCCGCTTTGAAACCCAATCCGGCCGCGCTGATATCAATGCCGAGCTGCCTGACACCGGAAAGTGGATCCATGTCGCCTTTACCAATGACGGAGAGATGGTCACACTCTATGTTGATGGTGAAATCATCGCAGAAGGTGAGATTCCTGGTCCCTAAATATCATTGAAGATCCGTTACGGGTTGGGCAGGATTGTGACAGACCTAATAACGTCTTTGCCGGGATGATTGACGAGGTCCGCCTCTGGAACCGCGCATTGAGCCAAGATGATATTAAGATTCTCAAGGAATTAAATGCCCAATCGACTCCTGTAGATCCGCTTGGGAAACTTTCAACCACTTGGGGAAGCCTCAAATCCGTCCGTTAGGTCTTTCTTTCACAAATCGCAGAAATGCTCCGGTTGGCAAGCAACTGGAGCATTCACTATTCCGCTGCCAGCAATTGGATCACCATTATTTCTATCAAAACTATGTAAGCCCCGCCGATGAGGGCTGCTCTTGCACCACAGGAATAATGTAACTCCGAATTGTCAAACCGTCTACCATCTCCGTCTCAACGCGTGACGTAGGATTATTACGATGATCAAATACCACATAATACCCTTCCTGTGCGCCTTCTAATTTGAGATATGCTGCAAGTTGCTTTTTGCCTGCCTGATAGTATCTGTCGCCTTCCCAGATTTTGGTCTCAACAATGTATTTGTGCTGGTTGTGGACAATAAGGAGATCTATCCTCCCGCGCCCGGTTTGGACTTCAAGAAACATATTGGCACCGACGACGTTGACAAAATGGTCCAGATACGCGTAAAGGAGATGCTGTCCGACATACTCCCGCGGCGTATCGGGTACTTGTAAGATACGGAAGCCGACGCGTGCGATGAAATCTTGGAAGTTATCAAGGAGTGACCCCATTTCAATCACTCCATCGGGGGTGAGGTAATCAATGAAATCGTCACCGGTATCTTCAGAGAAATATTCCCCTTCCAGTCCGTTAAATGTCAGCTTGAACGCTTGCAGAATGCGATGTTGATAGATCGGGTTGACAATCTCACACATGCCGTCAGCACCTTCAGCGATAACGCCATAAATTGCGAGTTCATTCATTAGGTCATTGTCTAAGCTAAAAGGTAAGCCTCTCTCATAAGAAGCGATTCGCATTAATAGACTTTCAAATCGGCGATCCTTACGGATATTAGTAAGCAGATGCTCAACGTTAGTGTTCCGTTCGCGAAGAAGCTGCCTATGCGCCTTAGAAAAGTGAGCTAATGTAATCGTTTCATTTTTAGGAATGTCCATCTCCTCGGTGAGAATCTGCGCGCACCGATTGACGAGGAACGGTTGCCCAGCAGTCTGTTTGTGAATAGAGGTGATAACTTCAGGAGCGAAGGCTTGACCTACCTCTTCGGTGTACTGATCAAGCAGTTCACGAACCTGTGCAAGTGTGAAATTAGGCAAGTGGAACTCATCTTGGATATTGAATGGAGAGATTGATCGGTCATAGTTGAGTTGTGTGATGTTCTTGACACCGACAATGCCGACACTATACGGACATCGGATCCCTGAGTTGTCGAGGTAAATATAACGGAGCGAATGAAGGAAACCGCGAACAGCGTCTGGTGGAATGGCATCAAACTCGTCAATGATGAGAACAACTTTTTGGGAATTATCATGATGAGGCAGAAAATGGACAAGTTGCTTAAAGAACTCCATCATTGTAACCTGATCTGTTATCTCTGTGTCATCCAAAAATTGGCTTAACGCCTTAGAAAGTGTGATGCCCCACCTCTCGAAAACGCACGCAATTTCCTCACGAATCCTTCTATAGAAAGCGACATAAAAATCGGTAGCAGGAACGTCTACATACAACTCAAAATTCAGTTGAATTGGAAAATACGCTTCGGCTATGAGGGCATCTATAGCAGCGCGGAAGAGGGTTGTTTTTCCGGTCTGTCTCGGTGCGAAGAGAACGATGTATTTGCCTTTTTCTACACGGTCAACAAAATCAGCAATCTCCTCGGTACGCGAGACAACATAGTTCTCATCAGGATTTACGGGACCTTGGGTTCCAAACGTTTTCATTTTCCTTCTCGTTGCTACCACTTTTAGATTGATAAGATGGTTAACATTCATCAACGATTACCAACTGGTAGAAGCCTCGTGCGGATACGATTTTCATCAACGACCGAAAAGACTCCTGTCCAGTCTGTTTGACTTTCCAGCACTTCAACTACAGTTTGGGCAATGCTCGAAGGTGAATCTGGTGGCAGTCGAAAGAGAATTACTCCAAAAGGGGCACCAAATCCTAGCCGGAAAACTAATTCACCGAAGTCAGTATCAAATGTGATAAGGGTCCGCTTCTCGGTTGTAGCGAGAGATAACACTTCTCTGTCGCTGATACCGGGTGCTTCGTCTCCTATCCAGATTGCGTCGTGTCCACGAGAACAAATATATTCTACGACTAAGTGAGGGACGTTCTCATCTGCTAATAGGCGCATCAGCCAATTTCATAGGGTGTTGATAGTCTTTTTGCGTGTGTAACACCGCGCTTGCATACGCAAGACATGCGCGAATATCCTCTTGCACTATGTGAGGATAATTCTCAAGGATATCTGTATCAGTCCAACCATGTGCTAGCAAGTCAATGATAAATTCAACAGCTAACCTTGTGCCTCTAATAACAGGTTTGCCTGTGAGGATATTTTCGTCACAGATAATTCGTTCTGCTAATGTATAAGGAATCTGACCTTGCATGATATTTATTTCCTCTCGTGTTGACACGCTCCATATCACTCAGTATTTTCAGCAAAATAATCGGAATCTACCCGCTTGATTTCATAAGTTTTCTCTATGGAAACACCTACATCGTGATCAATCATTAGCTGAGCGAGTTGGCTCCCATTGATAAGGATAATCCTCTTGGAACTTCTTTCCGCATAATTTTTAGCTGCTGGATTAAAATTCGAGGTTGTAATGAAAATCCCCTTTTGGACCCCTTCTCCATCTAATGCTCCTACAAAATCCCGAAGTGGAGGCTCACCAATATTTGATCCCCACCGTTTTGCTTGAATGTAAATTACATCAAGACCAAGCCTGTCCTCGTTAATGATACCATCAATTCCACCATCACCGCTGCGTCCTACAGCTTGGGCATCTTCTCGCGAACCGCCGTATCCCATCTCCACGAGAAGGTCGATAACCAACTCCTCAAAAAAGGCCGGGGTATTATCCTTAATCCTCTGTAGTAAGTCCTCCGCTAATTTATCTCTAATCCTTTGGTAAATCCCCTCAATAGATCCGCTGTAACATGATGGCGGAGGGGGAACGTCAGCAAGTATGTACGGTTTTCCTCTTCCTCCTGGCTGCTCTAATTTCCCTTTATTTAAAAGATATTTAAAAACAGGAGCAACGAGGTCATAACGAAAAACGTCAAGATACCTTTCACCCCTCTTTCTATTTGCATTTCTCTGTTCATCAGACAGTTGAAATTTTTCCCATAGTATATGCGTTGCATCTATAATCCTGATTCCATCAGGAGGATAATGAAGTTCAAGGATAGTTTTTCGCACTACTTCAGGTGCTGGTAGTTCAATTTCATATTCTTGTTCTGTATCTGGATTCCAAGCCTTTTTTCTCACAGTTTCCATAATGTTCTCTTTCTTGAATACAGAAATGTGTTAAAAGCATAACACACCTAACCTATTTGTCAAGAAATTTCATCCGATGCTCAGGGGCATTTAGAGTGCCGTAGGTTGGGTTGAACGAAGCGGAGAAGGCAGATATGCGGGTTCCAAATACCCTTAAATCCAATATCGTGTTGTATACACTCAAGGACGTAGTGAAACCCAACTTCATACCGTCATAGCTTTGGAAACTTCAAAACAAAAGTGTTGGGTTTCACTCGGTCTCTGTTCGACGTGGAACGTATGGCAAGGATTCATTTTCTATGACTTTTCGCGGTTTTGATAGAGTCCGTTCAACCCAACCTACGATACGATGGAACGGTTCTAAACCACACCTATCGGAACTGATACATTTTCTGTATCACCTCAAGCATGTCCGAGGTATCGGTGAGGTAGTTGTTTTCCGCTTGTTGTTTGAGTTCATCTGGAATGCCGTGCATCGCCTCGGCAATAGAACCAGCAATAGCAGCAAGCGTGTCAGCATCGCCGCCGAGGGAGATAGCATTACGCACTGCGTCTTCATAACTCACTGACTCCAGCGCGCAGGTTATCGCCTGTGGGACAGAACCTTGGCAGGTTACGTCAAAATAATAATCGGGACGGATTTCGTCTACGGTCTGCGTCAGGTCGTAACCGTATTCGGTGGTGATAACTTGGCGGATGTTTTCTGGATGCTCGCCTTGATATGCGAGCCAGATAGCGTGTGTTGTCGCTCGCGCGCCTTTCATGCCTTCTGGGTGGTTATGGGTGATCTCGGTTACCTTGTCGGAGGCAGAGAGCGCAGCATCCAGATTATCGCGGTTCAGGAACGCAGCAGGAGAGACGCGCATCGCTGCCCCATTACCGTAACTGTTGTAGGGTACTGGAGGATCGGCATAAATCCACATACCAAAGTTCCCGCCGTAGCCGCGCCTCGGGTAACGCTGACACCAGTTCTGCATCGTCTCCGCTGGTGGGAGGTCGTGTAGCAGCATATCAGCGACTGCGACAGTGCAGACCGAATCATCAGTGAAACGGCAGTCCTCCCCGAAGAAAGGGAAATCTTTAGTTTTAATTGAATACCCCTCGTAGATGGAACCGGCGATGTCGCCTATAATCGCCCCCAGCATATTTACTCCTTTAATCTTAATAACATTTCTATCGCAATCATAGTAAAACCCGGTGCGGTTAGGAAACCGCACCTACCGTTTTTGGGCTTAGCGCGTAACTTTTTCTTAAATTGACACCTATGGGACCCGGGTTACAAACCACACTTACAAGATAAAGGTAGACATAGCACTAACCTACCGGACTGACACCTACGTAAAAAATCCGCACAATCTGTGTAATCCATATACTTCCACCACGTCGGTTAGAGAACGACACATTTTGATTGGCAAGCGTCCTATAAACCTGCTATACTTATCCGAGAGGTGCAACGGAAGAATCATACAATGCGCAATACTATACTCGAACCCCGCACAAAAATCCTGACGATGCTCATTAGTGGATGCCTCGTTATCTTACTGGATAGCCCAACCGCCTTGTTCGTCTGTTTCTTCGGTAGCCTAACGCTGATAGCGCTGTCGGGACCGACGTGGCGGCAGATCGGTTTGCTCTGTGCGTTCCTCTTTTTCACAACGTGGGGACTCATTTATAGCCAAGCGATCTTCTATAACGAATTTCCGCGCACCGCGCTATTCACGCTCGTGCCACCGGAATTCCCATTCATTGGAAAAATGACAGGGGGTATCCGGGTCTATCGGGAAGGGTTGTTTCACGGAATTATCCAGTCCCTCCGTTTCAACACAACGCTCGTCATCGGGTGTTTCATCGTCTGGACGACGCAGCCGCGGGATATGCTTCTTGCGTTGGCGCAGTTACACGTGCCAGCAACCCTCGCTTTTATGGTGACAACGGCGTTACATTTCATCCCAGTCATTGCGAATGAAGCCGCGGCTGTGTTTCGGTCGCAGCGGTTAAGGGGGTTCCGCTACTTCCGACTCAATTTATTCGCTACCTGTCGCGGGGTCATCAATAGTTTTCGCCCTATTTTGGCGGGGAATATTCGGCATGCAACGCGCCTCGGTGAATCTGTTGAAAGTCGGGGGTTCTCACCGGAGACAGCGGCACAACGCACCTCGCTACGGACACTGAAGATGGGAGTGTGGGATTTTAGTCTACTCGCGGTATTATCTGCTTGTTTAATCAGTATCATTGGGTTGAAACTGCTCTATTTCTGTTATACGAACGGGTTTTATTATGCATCCTGGTTGCGGCATGTGTATACTTTTACGCGCGAGGTTTTGTGAGGTAGCGCGAGGCAGGGCGAGGTTAGAATGCAGGTCGCATTTGGG
>JAKZUG010000402.1:0-5716 GCA_047516705.1 Candidatus Poribacteria bacterium
TCTGGCCAGTGGACCAGATACACATCGACATAATCGGTGTTCAGCGCTTTCAAACGACGGTCGATCGCAGCGTGTGCCATTGCGCGACGGCTGTCCCGTCTTTTCAGGCGGTCATTTTCGTAGTTAATGCCGAACTTCGAGACAACGATAACATCTTTGCGTCGGTTTCCTAGCGCCCTTGCCAACATTTCTTCAGACCTACCCATGCCGTAGGCTTCGGCGGTATCAAAGCAGTTGATGCCGAGGTCTAGGGCGCGATGGATCGCCTCAATGACCTCCGTTTCCTCGATGGAACCGTAGCCGCCACCCATCTCCCAGCAACCGAACCCAATCGCTGAGACCTGCAGCCCTGTTTGCCCAAACGCTTTATATTCCATGATTGACCTCCCCTGTTGCGGCTGTTATCTATTGCTCACCTCATCATTGTATTATGTTATTTCGCAATTGTCAAGGACAGAAAACATCTAGGGCGTACTTGACATGTCTTCTACGGTCTGATACACTGCCCGTGGTGCTTATAATGCAAGTTGCTGCGCTGCGACGAATCATGAAAGTGAGCAGGTGTGAGAGTGGGAAAGGGAGTCAAGACAAAGGCGTTGGTTTTCCCTTTCTTCCGCTCAGCTTTAACACAACATTCCCGGAGAGAAAATCTATGAAACCCCAAATTCTTTGTTTCACCTTGTTTGTGATGATAATTTATGTCACCGGCGGCGCGCTCAATCTGCCTGTTGCTGCCTCCCCGCCATCGTGGGGAAACGGGACGCATTTTTGCGGTGTTACTGATGTTCATTCAAACAAACAATATTTGAACCAATTCCCCAACCGTCACTATGCCCGAACCCTTGCGGCGAATTTGAACACCGGCGAACCGCGTACGGTGCGATTGATTTACTTTTTACCAAATGACCGTCCCTATCGTGAGGAGGCGGTGCAGCGGATGAAGAATGAAATTCTATCCATTCAAGCCTTCTATGCTGAAGCTATGCAAGCGCATGGATATGATATGACTTTCAAGATTGAAACTGATACTCAAGGGATGCTAGTAGTCCACCGTGTGGACGGACAACAGACTGATCTATTCTATATTGATAATGCAAGCGAGACCGTACGCACTGAAATCTCACAAGTGTTTGATTTTAAGCAGAACATCTACTTTATTGTTATTGATAGTAGTTTTGACAGAATTGGTACAGGATTGGGAAAAGCGACTGTAAAGGCTAATGGGGGTCCGCAGGGCAAAAATGGTGGGACTGTTTTAATCCCTGTCAAGCATTTTGAAGATAGAATAGAACGTGATACGTTGGGGTATGACAAACTCGCTGCACATGAAATAGGACATGCTTTTGGACTACAACATGATTTTCGCAACGGTGGATATATTATGTCGTATGGCAGGCCGAGTCGTGGACAATATAATAAATCAAGACAAGATCGGTTGTCTGCATGTAATGCCGATTATTTGGCGGTAAATCCTTTCTTCAACTCCAATATCCCAACTGAAAAAGGTAAATCACCAACGATTGAATTGATGTCACCTTCTACCTATCCGTCAGGATCAAGTACCGTCAATATCCAACTGAAAGTCAATGATTCAGAAGGGATACACCAAGTGATCATGTTTGTTAAAACAGTCGGACCGTTAAACCCGGTTGGTTATCCTGAAGTGAAAGCGTATCATAAACTGACAGGCGAAAAGGAAGAAATTGTCAGTTTTGAATATGATGGCGATATACCCTCTACCAGCTTTACTAAATTGTCTTTCTATTCCATACATAGAATAGATATTGCAGCTATTGATATAAACGGAAATATATACTATAAGACTTTTACTCTTTCGGAAAAACCATCAAACCAAGTAGATCCAATAATGTCTATGAAGATATTAGGATACAAACACGAAGTAAGAACAGAGGATTATAATTATCAAACGTGGGACTTGCCAACTTGGGCAAGAATCCGAATAGGTAAAGGAGGTGCTGAAAACTCAGCAGCATTTTCTCCTAATGGTCGATATCTCGCCGTAGCAAGCAGTATTGGGATATGGCTTTATGATACCGTAAATTATCAAGAACTTGCCCTGCTCTCTAGCCAATATCCAATTACTGCTATAGCATTTTCACCCGATGGGAATGCTATTGTTGGAGTCTCATACAGACGCCCAAGCAATCAAGTATGGAACATTGAAACAAAAGAGAAAATTGCTACTTTTCAAGAAGGTGGTAATTACACTGCGGCATTTTTACCTGACGGAAAAACTATTGCATCGGCATCGAGACATATAATTACATTATGGGATGTGACAACAGAACAAGAACTTATGAGGATAAAGTCCGAAGTTTTTATCAATGCTATGTCTGTCTCGTATGATGGAAAAATGATTGCCTGTGCCGGGCGTGATGGTTTAATAAAATTGTGGGAGGTCTTAACAGGTAATTTGATAAATACATTTGGGCATGATGCTCATATCAATTCTATAGCATTTTCACCTACCGAAAACATAATTGCATCGGGTTCAAGTGACACTACAGTTAAACTATGGGACGCCATGACAGGTGCAGAAATTTTTACGATTGAAAGTAGAGGTGTAATCTCAACTGTGGCGTTTTCACATGACGGAAAAATCCTTGCTTGGGCAGACGGTAAAACACCTGATATAATCATTTTATATGATGTTGAAACAAAATCCATTATTGCAACTTATGAGGATCCTACTGTTTGGAACATACTTTCTATTTCGTTTTCACCTGACGGAAATACCTTCGTAACTGCTGATGGACATTGGAACGTCGTAAAAGTATGGGATATTAACACAGGCAATACTATTGATTTAGGGCATGTAGGATTAACACCTATATCTTTCTCGCCTGATAGCCTCACATTTGCCACAGGTGGACGTGCAGGGGTAAAACTGTGGGATGTCAATACAGGAGAAAATGTTGTCAGTATTCCTGTTCAACCTAACCCCCATGTTCGGCTTGTATCGTTTTCACCAGACGGTGAAATAATCGCATATCGTGTTAGCGGTGAAAAGTTTACTAGATTATGGGATGTTACTACACAAACAGAGTCAGGTATCATTGAAAATCCAAGTATCACTTGCTGGGCATTTTCGCCTGACGGAAAAACGCTTGCGTCGGATGAAAAAAATAAAATCAAACTATGGGACGTTGAAACGAAACAGAATATCGACACATTAGAAGGGCATCTGAAAGAAATTCTATCTTTATCATATTCACCTGATGGGAATACCCTTGCTTCTGCATCACGGGACCGTACCATGCGACTGTGGGATATTGAAACAAAAAAAACTATTAAAACTTTTGAACCTTCTAGATATTACTCTTTTAAATATGCAACGTTTTCTCTCGACGGAACAACACTTGTTATCCAACAAAATGGTAGGATTAAGTTATATAATTTAGTAACACAGAACATGGCTATTGTTGATGAAGATGATTTTATGACATTTTTACCCAATAGTTCAATGATGATTTTAAGGAGTACTAACATTACAAGCGGTGATTCATTTAGTGTGTGGGACGCAAAAACGGCTACACTTGTTACTACATTGGATCCTGAACTTCTCAACGGTTGGAGACAACCCACATTCTCACCTGACGGAAAAACGTTGGCTATATCTAATAGTGATTCGACTATATTATTCGATCCAGAATTATTGTATAGTCAATTACCTCCGCTAGCACCAGCAAACATCAATTTTTTCTGGTCGATACCCGCGGGCATCAGCTTGATCCATGTTCCGCTCAAGGTCAAAGCGGTCGATGGTGTGGAACAGAAGGTTGCGTCGGTCGCAGATCTCTACGACGCACTCGGTGGCGAATCGGTTGTCAACTTCCTTATTATCTATGATCCACATACTCAGGCGTGGCGGAGTTATTTCAGCAGTCCTGATAGAGGTAGTGCCGCTGACATGGCATTGGCTGATGACACAGCGATTGTCGCTGGCATAAAAACACCTGTCATTCTTCAATTGACTGGCGATGCGCTGGGGACTAGTGGGAGTGGGGCTATCGCTTTGTATCAAGGACTGAACCTTGTGGGACTGCCGTTGAACAATCCAGACCTTACCCGTGTAAGCGATCTGCTCGGACTGGACGGGATTCGAGGCAACGTGCCTGTGATTATCGGCACCGATGGCGGGGAGTTCCAAGCGGTTGGACGCGCTGGGGATCCGGGCGATATTCTGCTGACAGGTGGGCAAGGCTTTATCCTGACCGCGCAACAAGCGGCAACGGTGGCTATTTCTGGTGAGGCATGGACTAACACTTCAGGCGGAGCCGCACCGACGCCCGTAGTGCTCAAGGGTATCGATACGGGCGATACGACGCCCATCTTGGCATTGAGAGGTGTGGTTGTTGACGAAGTGTCAGGCTTAAAACTCAAAGATATCCATGTGACCGCTAAGAACCTTTCAACCGATAGCACCGCTGTTGTTGTTACTGCGCCCGATACAGGCGAGTATCGGCTCACCTTTGTTGACATAGAGACGAGCCGCGCAGCGACGGTGGGCGATACCTTTGAAATCGCGCCACAGTCGTCCAATCCGTTTATCAGTGTAGAGCCGTTGCGGTATACGGTAACCGCTGAAGATGTGAAGCAAAGCCTAATTCAGTTACCAGAATTGGTTGCCTACGAGATACCGGCAGAAACCCAACTGTTGGCGAACTATCCAAACCCGTTCAATCCTGAGACATGGATTCCATATCGGTTGGCGGAGGACGCTTTCGTCACCTTGACCATCTATGACCTAAACGGTCAGATTGTCCGTACCCTTGACGTGGGGCATCAGGTCGCTGCGGTCTATGAAGGTCGGTCAAAGGCGGTCTATTGGGATGGCAGAAACGGATTAGGTGAACAGGTGGCGAGCGGTATCTACTTCTATCACCTGTCTGCCGGAGATTATTCCGCCACGCGGAAGATGGTGATTCTCAAATAGTATCAAATGACCAGATGGTGGTTGGAATACCAATGTTTATTGACTTTCAGCCATTACTCGAAAGGAGACCATAATGTTTGATCTAAAATCGAAAGTGCGTGAGGTCATCGAACGCGGCTATTGTGTGCTTGAGTCGGTCTACGATAACCGTGAACGCGAACAGATGCACGCTATTTTCAAGCAACTGTGCGACGACAGAGACGGCTTTTCGTCCGAGCAGCCCAAAATTAGTTTTCACCCGCTCTTGGAGTGGGGACCAGAAATGGCACCTTTCTTTGCAAAGCCAGTTGTCGTAGACGCTATGGCGGAGGTTTTTCAGGATGATGTTCGCCTTGCACACAGCGGTGCCGCTGTTTTTAACAACGCACTCGTTGAAGAAACTCTCACCCGCTGGCACGTTCACTACGCATGGGAGATTCCCCCGGCAGGGCTGCAGCGAGATAATCCGGAGCGGGTGCTCTGCAATATCTACGTGGACGGATCCAGTTCCCACATTGGACCCCTGATCGTTCTACCGCGTAGACTCAACGATTCTGTCGAAGCGAAAGGTGATGTCGGAGCAGAATGGGCAGGACAAGTGGAGGTCGTGGTTCCGCTGGGATCGGCGGTCATCTTTGACACCGCTGTATGGCACTGCTCCAAGCGTGGCAGTTCTTCCGAACTGCGGCACCTGTGGAGTGGGCATTATCAAGGCTGGGGCAACCCGACGCCACATCGGGAGGATAACACTGCCCCAAACCCAACCGTTGCTGCCTACAA
>JAKZUG010000403.1:0-7934 GCA_047516705.1 Candidatus Poribacteria bacterium
CTCCTATTGAGTTGGAAGTTCGGATTGACATACACACACGTTACAAGACCGATGCCAGAGGCATTCAATTCTCCCATAATTTCGATTTTCTGCTTGAGGGCTCTTCGCTGTAGGAGCGAGCTCCAGCTCGCGATGCCTTGGCGAAAATGCTCAAAAAACCGACAATTGAATGGCTCTGAGACCGATGCCTTTTTAACTTGATATACAAATCAAATGCGTTTATAACTTCATATTTAGGACTTACGCAATAATGTTTGACATAGACCCCTGAAACGCGTAATATGGTGTGCCAGGAGGTTGATAAAAATGGTTAGACCGACACGTCTTGATTATTGTCAATATCTACTCAGCACGCCTACCAATTATACACTGACTCATTTCGCGGACCACTCTCAGAGATTCAGTCATGATCAGATCAGTTGAAAGTTGGCGGGGTGCTTCCCGACACGGATAACATTGATCCGGAAAGAGTTACCCCAAGTGAGCTGTGTCAGTTCAAAATTTATGAGAAATGTGTTCAGTTTAAAGGAGAGGAGAGAGAAATTAGAGGATTTAATTCAGTTGATCCGACTAATTGGGGTCAATGAACTAAAACTTACCGACTCTACAGTTGTTTCTATCTATTATAATACGAGGTCCCCGTGTCTCACAAGCCATAAGGAGATTTTTTCATGAAAAAATGTTTCCCCCTCTTATCAATAGCTTTAATTGGTATGCTCGTCGCTTTCATAACCGGCTGCGACGATCAAATGACAAACCAAATAGACCGTGTTATTAACACAGACGTGGGTGATGACGCAGGCACCGACGCTGAATCAACACAAGAACCCGTGGCACCGCTTCCCGCAGGCATTGCCGTCTTCGTAGAACCCAGACAGACGACATCTCCTGCCGTTGGACGGCGACTGACAGTCAGTATTAACGTCAAGGGGGCTGCAGATGTCTTGGCTTACGAGGTAACGGTAGGGTTCGATCCCACGGCACTCCGCTATGTGAGCATCTCGAATGCGGATTACCTCCCAGCGGGTGCGTTCGCGTCACCGCCACAAACCACAGCGAACAGCGTCTACATGGCTGCTACATCGGTAGCAGCCACAGCGGCTGCAGCACGTGGCACGCTCGCGACAGTAACATTTGAAGTCGTCAGTGCCAAAGCCTCCACGATTACACTCAACAACGTGTTGCTCTCGGATAGCAACGTCACCCCGTTGGCATTGAAAACGGTCAACGGCAAGGTTGTAGCCCCTTAAGAACAAATGTAGGAGGGGTTTGTAACCCCGATTTCAGATGCAAGCCCTGTTTGTAGTAGGGCGATTCATCGTCCGTTAGCAACAGTCTTTTATAAAAAAGGAGTTTCTCATGAAAACCCAATGTCTCAGGACTTTTCTCGGAAAAACGCTTTTTTCCGTGCTCACGCTTACACTCTGTTTCGGTTTCACGATGATGAGTCACGGCAGTGCCGTCGTCTCTTTGCAACCGACACCCTCCGAAATCCCGGAAGTCGGGAAACCGATCACGCTGCAGGTGAATATCACAGGGGGCGAGGTTTCCGTCGCCGGCTATCAGTTCACGGTAGCATTCGATCCGAGCGCGCTCCGGTATATTGCAGCGAACAACGCCGACTATCTCCGTTCAGATACGTTTGCGATGCCACTCCCGGAACCGGACCGCGTGACGCTCGTTGCTGCCGCCGTCAAAGGCGCGCCCTTCGGCAGTGGTACCGGCACGCTCGCGACGGTTACCTTCGAGGTGCTTTCTACGAACCCTTTCGGGGTCCACCTCACAGACGTGATCCTCTCCGATGCCACACCGACGGCGTTGGCAGTCAGATGGACAGATACACGCCTGGACGGTGATTTGGAGACGCGCCCTGCGGATCGGAGTGCGGTGTTTGAGAACTACCCGAACCCGTTCAACCCCGAGACGTGGATCCCGTATCAGTTGTCAACCGCTGCGGATGTGACGTTGACGATCTACGGTGCCAGCGGACGGTTAGTCCGCACCTTAACGTTGGGGCATCAACCCCCGGGTCTATATCATCGGAAAGGCAGAGCCGCCTACTGGGACGGCAGGAACGACTTCGGGGAACGCGTCGCCAGTGGTCTCTATTTCTATACACTCACCGCCGGCGAGTTTGCCGCCACCGGCAAAATGCTCCTCCTGACGTAACACTCTTGTAGGAGGGAACTCCGCTTCCCGACTCCCACCGGATATTTCTTGTAGGAGGGAACTCCGATTCCCGACTCCCACCGGATATTTCCTGTAGGAGGGAACTCCGATTCCCGACTCTTCAGGGGTCGCGATTCGGAGATCGCTCCTACCGACAACTAATAATTGACAACCGTATAACGAAAGGAACGAACTGATGAAAACATTGTTGAAGACGAACCTATTTTTGAGCTGCCTCGCTGTGCTACTATGCTTTGGCATAACGGCACTCAGTTACGGGCAAGCCGTGGTCTCCGTAGACCCGGCGGAGAGCCCCTCCCCGGGAGTCGGTTCTCAACTGACAATAAGCCTGAAGATAACCAGTGGTCGGAATGTTGCCGCCTATGAGGTGGGTGTAAACTTTGATACAAGTGCGCTGCGGTACGTTTCAAGCACAAATGGGAGTTACCTACCCGCAGGTGCGTTTTTCGCGCCGCCCCAAGTCTCTGGCGGCAAAGTCACGGTTACAGCGACATCTGTGTCGGGTGCTGCGAGCGTCAGCAGCGGCACGCTCGCCAGCGTGACATTTCGAGTGGTTGCCGTCAAAAAGTCCGCGCTTCGGTTAACAGGTGTGATCCTCTCCGATAGTAATGCGAAAACCTTGACAGTCCGTACAAGAAACGGGAGTGTTGTTGAAGGGGGTGCGAAGTGGGACCCGAACGGCGATGGCAAGGTGAATGTATTGGACCTGGTGCTTGTTGCGACGAGTCTGGGCACCAGCAATGCGCGTGCGGATATCAACGCGGATGGGAAGGTAAACGTGTTAGACCTTGTGACCGTTGCACAACACCTTGGTGAATCAACGACTGGCGGTGGAACCACACCCCCTGTCACCACACAACCCGTTACCCCACCCTCATCAACAGAAGGCATGGTGCTGATCCCGGCTGGCGAATTCCGGATGGGGAGCAACAGTGGAGGTTCCAGTGAGAAACCTGTCCATTCCGTGTATGTAGATGCGTTTTACATGGATAAGTATGAGGTGACGAATGCGCAATATGCGGCGTTTCTGAATGCGAAGGGCAAACATACCGAAAGTGGCAAGACGTGGTTAAATATTGGTGCTGCTCGTGCACGTATTGAATATGTTGCGGGTGTGTACCGTGCGAAGGGGGGATATGAGAATCATCCTGTCACTTACGTGAGTTGGCATGGGGCGGTGGCATACTCGAAGTGGAAAGGGAAGCGTCTACCGACAGAGGCGGAATGGGAAAAAGCGGCGCGTGGTAATCTATCGGGTCTAACATACCCGTGGGGTAGCACGATAGATTCGAGCAAGGCGAACTACAATAGGCATATCGGTGATACGACTGCCGTAGGGAAGTATACGGCGAATGGGTATGGTCTCTATGACATGGCTGGCAACGTGTGGGAATGGTGCTTAGACGAGTATAATAGTGGTTTCTATGCGCTATCTCCGAGTCAGAATCCGT
Organism: Candidatus Poribacteria bacterium; assembly: GCA_047516705.1. Taxonomy (GTDB): domain Bacteria; phylum Poribacteria; class WGA-4E; order WGA-4E; family WGA-3G; genus WGA-3G. The sequence continues at coordinate 3,642 of JAKZUG010000403.1, forward strand.
TGTCAGGAGCGAACAGTATTAGGTGGATATTAGATAACTATACAGGTGTTAATAGTTCCCGCGTTTTGCGCGGCGGCTCCTGGACCTCTTCAGCTCAAAACGTGCGGGTCGCCAATCGCTTCCTCAATACGCCTACGGACACGAACGACTTCGACGGTTTTCGTTGTGCGAGGGCTGTAACCCCTTAACGTACTTTACCCATTTACCCCTTGTATCTCCAATCTGCTACGCAGATTGGAGATCGCCCTAAAAATTAGCGTATACTTAACTGGAAATTACTAATTTTGCTAAAAAATGGCAACCTCAACCGTTCAAGCGGTTCCTAAACTCTATGATGTGATTCTGTGGCTCATGGGGCGCGTGGAAAAATTCCCGCGTTCCCAAAAGTTCACACTCGGGGATAGAATCGTCAACATCTCCTTAGATACACTGGATGTGCTGATTGAAGCCACCTATACGCGGAAACGGCTACCCCTACTTCAGAAAGCCAACGTGCAACTGGAGAAACTCCGATTTCTGATCCGGCTCTGCCATGACTTCAAATTGCTCTCCGCAAAACAGTATGCCTACATCTCCAATGAGATAAACGAGGTCGGCAAACTCGTTGGTGGATGGATCCGGAGCCAGACGAGTACATCATGAAAACCCACAACCGCCTTTTTCAAAAGATTTGCGCGTTTGAGAACCTTCTTAACGCCGCAAAGAAAGCGCAACGTAGCAAGCGATTTCAGGCAGAGGTCGCCCGCTTCAACTTTCATCTGGAGAAAGAATTGTACCACTTGCAGGAGGAACTACAAACACAGGCGTACCGCCCCGGGGAATACCGAGAGTTTTATATCTACGAGCCGAAACTGCGGAAGATCAGTGCCGCCCCGTATCGTGATAGAGTTGTTCATCACGCCCTATGCAACGTCATTGAACCGATTTTTGAGCGAACGTTCATCTTTGACTCCTATGCGTGTCGGAAAAACAAAGGGACACATAAAGCCGTTGATCGGTTCACCGAGTTCAGTCGTAAGAATGCCTACGTGCTGAAGTGTGACATCAAAAAGTATTTTCCGTCGATCGACCACGAGATTCTCAAAACGCGGTTTCGCCGAAAGATTCGGGATACACAAGTGCTGTGGCTGTTGGATCTGATTGTTGATTCCAGCAATCTACAGGACTATGTCCGTGAATATTTTCAAGGCGATAATCTACTAACGTCGCTCAACCGGCGGCGGGGTATTCCCATCGGTAATCTGACGAGTCAGTTTTTTGCCAACATCTACCTCAATGGATTCGATCATTTCGTAAAAGAGGACTTGAAGTGCCGTTACTATATCCGGTATGTGGACGATTTTGTCGTGCTTGACAAGGACAAGGCGCGGCTCCATGAGGTGAAAGCAGAGATGGAGACTCACTTGGCACAGTTTCGTCTGAAGTTACACCCTCATAAATGCCAGATTTTTCCCGTCAAAGATGGCACAGATTTTCTGGGGTATCAAGTTTTTCCAACACATCGTAGAATTCGTCCATCTTCTGTCAGGCGTGCCAGACGACGGTTGCACCGGCTGCGAAAAGATTACGAGCGTGGCAAAATTTCGTGGGTGGATGTCAATCATTCCGTGCAAAGTTGGCTCGGGCATGTCAAACATGCGGATACCTATGGACTCCGCCGCAGTCTCTTCGCTGAAACTGTTTTTCAGAAGTCATGATATATTTTTAAGAGCGTGGTGCTTTTCGTCGCTCTCTCGTCGAGAAGCTCCCGAGGTCTCAAACCGAAGTTCCCGCGTTTTGCGCGGCGGCTCCTGGAACAATACAGCACAAAACGTGCGGGTCGCCAATCGCAACAACAATACGCCAACGAACACGAACAACAACAACGGTTTTCGTTGTGCGAAGACACTTTGGAAGGTAAACTGCGGCACTGCGTCGCGCCTACCGAATTGCCAGAGTTGGTATGCCTCCGATGTAGGCGAGTCATATCAAGTGTGCATTGATGAAGAGTCCACGGCTTGAGACCTGTGTTCCTCTCTCATGAAGTTTAAGTATTTAATCGGGTAATTTCTGAACAAGATTACTCAATTTATTTGTTAATCTTCATCTGAGATGAGCCAAAGATACAACCCAGGGCGTGATGGCTGGTAAGCCTTTTGCTGAAGGCTATCATACCTCCAAAATCCATTTGCTTTGTAAAGGAGAAGGTTATGAACATATTCTGTAGGAAACGCCTATTTTTCAGCTGGCTTGTGATGCTGCTGTGCTTTGGGATAACATCCCTTAGCTACAGTCAAGCCGTAGTGTCTGTGGACCCAGTGGAGAGCTCTTCTCCCGCTGTCGGTTCCCAACTGACGATTCGCCTGAAGGTAACAAATGCTCGAAATGTTGTGGCGTATGAGGCGGGTGTAAACTTTGATACAAGTGCGCTGCGTTACGTTTCGAGCACAAACGGGAGTTACCTACCTACGGGCGCGTTTTTCGCGCCGCCCCAAGTCTCTGGTGGCAGAGTCACGGTTACAGCGACCTCTGTGTCGGGTGCGGTGCAAGCCACCAGCGGCACGCTCGCTAGCGTGACGTTCTCGGTGGTGGCTGTCAAAGAATCCACAATTCGCCTAACGGATGTGATCCTCTCCGATAGTAAAGCGAAACCTTTAGCAGTGACAACCAAAAACGGGAGTATTATTGAGAGACGTGGGGTCAAGTGGGATGTGAATGCAGATGGTCAGGTGAATGTGCTGGATCTGGTGTTGGTTGCGAAAAGTCTGGGTAGCCAAAACGCGCGCGCAGATGCCAACGGCGATGGGACGATAAACGTTTTAGACCTTGTGACCGTTGCGAAGCACCTTGGTGGGCCAACGGGTGGTGGCGTTACCCCACCTCCCGTCACGACACCTCCTGTCACCACACGACCCGTTACCCCACCCTCATCAACAGAAGGCATGGTGTTGATTCCCGCGGGTGAATTTCAGATAGGGAGCAACGCCGCTGACGCTAAGGCAGATGAAAAGCCGGTGCGCACCGTCTATGTGGATGCGTTCTATATGGATGAAACCGAAGTCACCAACGCCCAGTTTAAAGAGTTCCTCGCCGAAAACCCACGCTGGCAGAAAGGGCGTATTGATCGTAGATTCCACGATGGCAATTACCTGTACCATTGGAGTGGGAACAACTACCCGAGTGGCAAGGGCAACCACCCCGTGGTCTACATGGGTTGGTATGCGGCGATGGCGTATGCCGAGTGGGCAGACAAACGTCTGCCGACAGAGGCGGAATGGGAACGTGCTGCGCGGGGCGGTTTGGTCGGCAATAAGTATCCGCACGGAAACACGATAACGCGAAGGGATGCCAACTACGGAAGCACTATTAAGGGTACCACCGATGTCCGGAGTTATCCTGCGAACGCCTACGGTTTATACGATATGGCGGGTAACGTGTTTGAATGGTGTCTGGATGAAAAAGATAAAGATTTCTACGCCACGTTTCCACCGAATGGCGTTGCGCGGAATCCGTTGTCGGGAGCGAGTAGTGTGAAATGGCTATTGGATAACTTTACAACTGTTAGGTATTTCCGTGTCCTGCGCGGTGGTTCCTGGTACCATGATCGGCAACTCGCGCGGGTCACCTTTCGCCTCTCCCATCTGCCAACGCTCACGGCCAACAGCCTCGGTTTTCGTTGTGTGAAGGATGTATCCCCTTAAGCCTTTATCCCTTTACCACTTATGTCTCTATAACCTGAGTATGAAGTTTAAGAATTTAATCGGGTAATGTGTAGCGTCCATCGTCTGAACCGGGATTGATGGGATTAAGGGGTACGGTGCGCTGATTAAAGGCAACCACTTGTTTATCAAGTTGAAGGGTGGGTTGTGAAGTATTCAAATCGTAACCTGCCTCTTCTAAAAATGCCTTGAGTGTTCCGAGCTTCGCTGCTTCCTCCAGTTGTATTTCAATGACTTCAAGGAGATTTTTTCGTGCGTCTTCGATGTCCGTTCCGCAGCTCACAACATCCAACTCTGGACAGTAGGCAGTGTACATATTGCCTTCTTTCCAAATTTCTTCCGTTACCACAAGATTCTTCATCGCAGTCTCCATATTCATAAGTTGAAACTGTTCATAGCACCAATAAAGTATACACGAAAATCTTTCAAAAAGCAAGAGATACGGAGCTATCGGCAGGGTCATTTAGTTTTACATATTTCCTTTATATGCGTGAACGTTTTTCCGCTGTAGGAGCGAGCTGTGCTCGCGATATTGCGCGAAAACCTTAACATCTGTGAACGAAAACCAAGATCGGAACCGAAAACTAAATAGCCC
>JAKZUG010000404.1:0-2888 GCA_047516705.1 Candidatus Poribacteria bacterium
AAAACTGCTGCCCAAGGCGTCCCACACCGTTCCAAAATTTCCATAATCTGTCGCATGGATTCGGCAGCATCATTACACCCACCACCAGACAAAATATCTCCTGTCAGCACGATTAGATCCGGTGATTCCGCTTGTGCTACACTTTCCATCAAAGCTGCAGATTTCTGATCGGCAGATTCACCGTTGTGCCAATGAATATCAGTGAACTGGACTATCTTAAAACATCCATCCTCGCGAAACCTTAATTCAGTTTTCACTCTCAATATTTTCCTCCCGCGTAACTATAGCATAATTCACAAAAATTGCAAGTAAATTTAAATCAGAGACATTCAATTGTCACAAGATGTTCTTGTTGGAGGGTTTGTAACCTTGATTTTCTTACAGAGGGTTCACGTTTTATTGCATGGCAAAATCAACATCAAATGCGCGTCAAGAAAACAAACTCATTTCTTCAATTGACTCCTATGGATAAAACAGATTGAACCCATCCTATACTATTTTTGTGCGTTTGCACTATTCACCAAAGAAGCGAAGTCCCATAATAGCACTGTTCCGTCCATACTCCCACTCGCAAGTGTTTTTCTGTCCGAACTAAATGTGAGGACATAAACAGCATCCGTATGTGCTTTGATGGTTTGCTTGTGCTCGCCGGTGTCAGCATCCCACAAACGGATGGTAGTGTCCTAACTACCACTTACGAGAATATCTCCATCTAAACTAAATGTTACAGCTCTGACAGCACTCTTATGTCTTTCAAGAATTTGCTTTTTCTGACCTGTGGTTACATCCCATAGATAAATGATATTGTTCTCAGATTCGCCCAAGAGAATTTGACTATCCGCACTAAAAATGATGCTGCTAGACCTAATACCTTCATATCTATTTACCTTTGCATTTAACAATGAAATTTCTTTATAAGTTTCTGTGTCGTAAAGCCAAATACCGATAGCAGTAGTAACTGCTAACGTTTTGCTGTCTGGAGAATACAGCAAATCGTTGATACGACCTTTACCGAGGCGCGCTTTAGCACCTTCAGGCAAACTCATCTGCGTGTAATTTTTGGCATAACTGTCAGGGGTATATAGTGCTAAAGTGACGAGGTCTTATACCCAATTACCCCGAATTGTAGCGCGAGGTCCCCGTGCCCTCCTCGCAATGCTTGACTTTATCTGAAGACGTCGAATCAAGTTAATTTGGTCTTATTCCACGCCCAAAGATGTTAATTTCCCTCACCTTGACTCAGTTTGAACTTGTGCGCAGCCTCTTCCAAACCGACAAATCGGCTATAAATTGCCACGCGACTTAGCTTACCTTCCCAGTTCCTGCCGCCACTTGCTTCATCACCGAAAAGGAGCGGATATAATTCCCAATTGCTGAAGTCACCTTGAATTCCACTATCAAAGTGGACTAACTCTCCATCAACATAGCAGTAGACATTCCCCGAAAAGTAACTAACGATGACGTGCACAGGTTTTCCCGATTCAATCTTGCCAAATGAAAATTCGCCACCTATGGCGTTTTCACCGGTACGCGGTGTGCGAATTCGCATCGCAAAACGGTTGCCATCCTGACCAAAGGTGAAGTTGCGATGTGTAACATCGTTTGAAAACGAAATGATACGCGCCGGACCACTCTGATTCAGATTGTCTATCGTAACAAGGCACTCAAGCGTTAATTGATTACTCTCTTTACATGCTGCGAGAAGGGCACCACTGATATTCTTGGCAAGAAATGATCCACCAGTCAAGTCCATCTGTCCATCTTCAGCAATTGATGCATCGTCGCGAGGTTCAATCTCATTACTACCTTCAAGTGAACCGTGCCAGAGAAAAACGAGTCCATCGCGTGAGCCGGGGAATTCTGTGTGTTTCCTGATATCTGCGGGTGCTTCTGGTAACACATCAATAGTCAGGGCAGTCTTTGACGATGCGCCTTCCGTATCGGTAACTTGCAGCGTGACGGTGTATTGCCCAAGGTTGTCGTAGACGTGGGTCGGGTTTGATTCATCAGATGTTGTGCCATCTCCGAAATCCCAATGTTGTGTCAAGTCGGATAGATGCACTGAGGCACGGGGACCTTGTGCTATAGTTGCAACGAATGAAACTGTGAGCGGTGCACTACCTTGCTGGATATCTGCGGACGCTTTTGCATCAGGTCGAAGTTTCTCACCCGGTGCGTAGGGTGTAAAACGGTATGCAAAATCGCTGTGTGTTGAAGCGAACGTGTATTCCCCAGGCTGTGCCGTCCCGATAGACTGGACTTTCATGTTCCACGTATCAACCCCATCAATTTTATAAGGTCGGTCTCCATGCAGTTGTATCGTGATCGTCTGCGGCTGGGTAGTATAAACAAGATAGTATTCTCCCTGTTTGGCAAGGACATACCGTCCCTCATCATCGCCGATCGGTTTGAGGGTATCAAACGACGGTGCTTCTGCCATGAAATCTTTGAGAAATGTTATCTGAGGCGGACTCTCACCATGTAGTACGCCGCCTTTTGCCCACCAAAGCAGGTCTTCAGGATGTTTGTATGTTTCCCCATGCCCAACATAGCATCCAGAAACAGTGCCTGCCCAAAAGTGTTGCACCATCTGCTGTGCGGTGATATTTCCCCACCCTTGCGGAACATTCCCCTCGTAGCGGCACTCATCATAAATAACAGGTTTTCCGTATTGGCTACGATAGTGAATACCTTGCGCCATGTTTGAGGTTTGAATGCTGGTGTGTGTTACCCAAGGTTTGCTGTGGTCATACCAACCTCTGCAGTTGTGAATCCCGCGTAACCGCTGATACGGGTCATGGTCGCGGATAATCTGGAAAAACCGATCCCAATCCGATTCCTCTTTCGCTGGCATGATGTCATATTCATTTGCCAGAGACCACCAGACG
>JAKZUG010000405.1:0-13802 GCA_047516705.1 Candidatus Poribacteria bacterium
CCTCCCAAGCTTCCTCAGTCGCCGTTCCGGGTCTGCTTTTGTAATATCTGATGCCGAAGCCGATCGCAACAGCACATATCAAAATGAGAAGGAACGGTATAAACCAAGAATTTCGACGCTTGGGTGTTGCGTTAGTTTCACGCTCACCCGAATCAGTGTGCATGCCTTATATCTCCGTAATAGCGATTATTAAACACCCCATCTTCGCCGGGATGTCTCCAAGGGCTCAATCTCTGCGTCCTGCTTCTTCCACGCGTAATGTCCTTTTGGTTTTTCGCCTATCCAGCGTTCATCAATCGGCTCCGATGCAAGTTGATAGCGTGTATCCGCCGTTATCCGAATTTTATCAGATGTATTGACCAAGGACGCGTGCATCAGGAACATACTGAAAATAATAATATCTCCCGCCGAAAACGTTGTTGTCGCCCAGTGTCCCCCAAATTTCTCAACGATTTCAAGCGGATCATCGCTAAAATGTCCTTCAATCTGGTCCCGATCAACGTCTGATTGTCCGTAAGTGGTGCGAACCTTTTCAAATCGATTGGAACCGAGACAGAAAACAATAGGTCCCATATCAAGTGACACATCACCAAAGGGTGTCCAACAAGAGTAGAGATCTTGCGTGCCTCTCCCCATAAAGACGATATCGTAATGTATCGAGGAGCCTGATCCGGGTCCTGCCGTGCGAAGCCATTTGAAATCGAACGTGCGTGCCTCGCCGCCGAGGAATCGCTTGAAGAAGTCCATCACTGGTGCACCCTCAATGACCGCTTTGAACGATGGCAGCTGCGCCAACGCCTTATTACCCATAGAACCGGTTGACGTCGGTTCGGGATACTCCGGGTTGAAGATCCCATCCATTAACGGTGTATTCGGTGCGAGCATGCCTTTCGCTGCGAGTTGCTCCAGAATCTGTTGGCGCGCTGTGAGCACAGCTTCTTTGTCGTGTAGACCGCGAATCAGGAGATACCCGTCCGCTGCTATCCGCTCTTTCAGAGCATCCGGATTGTCAAGGATGTCATTACTATCCCGTAAATTCGTACTGACTTCTACTTCCTGATGCAAAAAAGGTAACTTCATTTTTTTAATATTCCTTGCGGTTCGTTTTGGGAGATTGTGGTATCTGTCTATATTTTGTTAGTACCATCATTTTATTATATCCATCTGCAAATAGCAATGTTAAAATTGGGTGTGTAAATATTTTGGCAGCGGGTTGTCAGAATCAGGATTTTCAGGATTCAAGGATTTTCAGGATGGCAGTACTACAAGACGGGTGAGGGAACCTCGCCCCTACGTTATGTTGATTTCGATGTTTCCGAAGATTTAGTGTCAAAAACTTTACACACCCTATTAAAATAGTTGTGCGGATATACTGTCGTACATCCGCACAAGAAATTTTAGGTTCGCAGAAAGAAGTGAAAAAAGCTTACTTCTTTTTCAATTCTGCCCACCGTAAAGCCAGAGTTTTGCGCTTTGAAAGCGCGCTTGCTACATTGTGATCCTCGTCTGATGGATGTAGCACTTCGTGGCCGTTCAGGAATGTGCCTGCAGGATAGTCGTCACCCGGATCATTAGGATTTTCGTTGTTGTCAAACCAATCCGGATGATCCGCTTCTTTATAGGCATGTGAATGTTTCACGCTATGGGTGTGCCATCCAAAAGCACCATGCTTGTGTTCCCACTTGTGCTTATGCTCAATTGGGCTGACACCATCTATGTGTTGTCCGATGTATTGTAATGTATAAACATCACTTTCAACATCGTGATCTACTTCCTGAGAATCTAATTTCCGCAGAATCTCAGAGGCAAAATCTTCATCTAACGACCTTGCATAAAGTACGACATGTGTGTGAGAGTATCCGTCGTGTGTATGCGCACTCCCGCTAACCGAGTAGAGGGACAACAGGTAAGTCCCGCCATCTTCTGTCGGCGTTTCGTGTTCGTGTTCTTGCCACAGGTCTAATTTATCGTGAACGGTTCCTTGTGGATGGTTGGAAACGGTAGCACGAACAGCGTGTCTATGCCACTTTCCGCTCAGGTTATGGGAATGATAATCGGTCAAATACACGTCAGTGAACTCACCAAAAGTTTGGTCATGGTCTTCGTGTGCGTAAACACTGCACACCATGACAAAAGCAACGATTAACACGGAAGATATCATCGCGACCTTTATCGCTTGGCGGGAAACAAAATTTTTCATTTTTTAGCTCCTTGATGATTGTATATTATGTTTTTTAGAATCAATCGTAAAAGATTTATTTATCTGTTTTGCTTAACGGAAGTTGTACGCGAATTGTTTACAATGATGATTGTATATTATGTTTTTTTAGAATCAATCGTAAAAGATTTATTTATCTGTTTTGCTTAACGGGAGTTGTACGCGAATTGTTTACAATTGGGTGGTAGGTAGTTGGTAATCCGCAAATATCAGCATCAGAATTTACGGAATTTGAGGATTTGCAGGTAAAACAGGCGAGGATAGAGGAAGAAAAAATGAATTGGGTGATTTTGTAGAGGTGACCGGTGCCCTTTCCAGTAACGGGAGCGGATTCCGGGTGGGTCCGGTTGGGAACTGCACCCACCGAATCTGGAGAAATGAGATGTGTTGTTAACAAAACTTACGCAAACGTTATTCAACAAGAAAACAGGCACTTGGGATTCTGTGAGCAGCACCTTGAAAGAAGGTTCGCCGAGGCATGGGGACCTCGGCGAACATGTGCTTTATACGTAAATCCAATTTAATTTTTTGCTTCTGGTGGTGGCTCTCGCAGCCATGCGAGATTAAATCGATAATGTTGACGACTGCTAATCAGATGGATAATCCCATTTTGCCCTTGGCAAACAGCGAGATAACCGCCCGGCTCAGCACTATTCAGTCCCATCGTAAAGAGCCGTCCATCCATTGTCTCTATATCATCTCGGTCCTCACCATCATCTGTAATCAGGCGGGTATATTCCCACGTTTCGCCATCGTTGTATGACAACGCCCCAAAGAGTCCGGTAACGAGTCGTTCATTCCCCGATGCATCAACCATCGGCATCCGGGTCGGTTCCCTCCGATCGCCTGTGAAGGACGCAAGAAAAATCGGACCCTCTTGAAGTCGTAGCAGTAGGCACCGCTGCCCACCCGAAACAGGTGGAAATTGACTTGCACTGTAATGCCACGTCTTACCACCATCTGAAGAGAGACTCCTCGGCATCCGTCCGTCAATTGTATCGCCGCGACCGTAAGCCATTAGCCTCCCATCCGTGAGTTCGACCACAGCGGCGTGAATACCAGCGATCCAGCCGCCCTGTTTTCCATCAGCAAATTCAGGAATAGGTTGTCCGGCACCCGGATCGTACCACGTCTCCCCATCATCGTCGCTGAGCCATATCGCAGTGCCGCCGTTGCCACCGCTCACTGCATCGCAGGCGAGGAGTATAGAGCCGTCCTGCCTTCGGAAAACAGAAGCAATTGGCATGTGTCGGAGACGATGCTCCGGTGAAATAAATCGAGGTTTTGACCAAGTCGCCCCGTTATCGTCAGAATAACGCATCACCAACGCCAAGGGGCCCCATGTTGCGGCAGCCGAAAGCCCATTGAAATGATAAATCCGTCCGTTCTCATTCCGCCAAAGAGAAGTTGCGTGGTTGTTCCGATCAGGTGGCCCCCAGAAAGGTTCGGCAGGTTCCCATTCCGTCTCGCCAAAGCGCAACCGGCTTGCGGCAACCGTCAACTCACGTCCGCGCTCCGTAACGCATGAATACCACGCCGCGAACATATCTCCGTTTGGGCATTCTACTATCGCCGGAACGTGGTTATGTGCCGAAAAAAGTGGACCGTTTGAACCCTCTGGAATTTTAACATAGGTGAGAGGCTCTGCAAAATAGGGTGCCTCCGGGGCAGGCGAGTTTACGGGTTCTTGTTTGACATCGCGTCCCCACAACGCTACCTTCGGTGTAGGCGTAGGCGATGTCTGCGGCATTTCACCACAAACAACACGAAACCCGATGTACCAATGTTTATCTTCAGGCACCGCCGCCATCCGATTCGCAGAACGCAGATAACAGAGCAACGTCGAATGACTGCCACCCCGCGTAACCCGATACAAACTGGCTTCCCTACCCACTGGATCAACTTGTGGATGCGGTTCATACGGTCCATACCAATCCTGACACCATTCCTCCACGTTCCCGTGCATATCGTAGACCCCCCAACCGTTGGGTGGCGTTTGCCCGATATGTAAAGGCATAATCTCTTCCGCACCGCGACCGCGTCCTGCATCGGGATACCAACTCTCTCCAACGTTTTTATGGAACTCAGGAGGCAAGGTATCACCGGTATGAAAATGCGTCGTTGTGCTTGCACGGCACACATATTCCCATTCTGCCTCGGTTGGTAGCCGATACGGGATCCCCTCTTTTTCAGAGAGCCATTCACAGAAACGCGTCGCATCATGCCAATCGACAAACACGACTGCTTCATCATCCTCCAGCGAAAAGCCTAATTTTCCACGAAGTTCATTATGTGCGGACTGGAATTCCTCATACTGTGCGTTGGTAACCTGAAAAATACCGATATAGAACGGCGTACTCAGGGTTACTTGATGCACCGGATGTTCATCGGAATCGCCATCGCGGAGATATGCCTTGCCTGCTGTCAATTCATCTGATAGCGAGGCATTCTCTGAACCCATCCTAAAAGTGCCCGGTTCAATTCTTACAAATTGCATACCGAGTGAATTCGTCCGTGTCTGTCCTTCAATCGCCAATTCTTGCATAGTTTTCCTTTCCTCTGTCTGCGAACCATACCCAAGTTCACTATATAGAAAGTCTAAAAGCTGCACCATACGTCCATTTCCGTTGAGGCTATTATACCAGTCAACGCGCTTCTCGTCAAGTTTCCATGTTTTAGTCCAGAGCCATTCAGTTTTCGGTTTTTTGTCAATTTTATCGGAGCAGTCGCGATTCGGAGATCGCTCCTACAAGAGGTTCTGGAAAATCCGAATATTGATCCTGTGGGACAACTGAATGACTCTGGCCTATCTATTTTAACCGTTGACTTTTTTTTCAGCTGTTGCTATCCTAAAATTGTGTCAAGCGTTTAGATACTCTCTAATTTTTGTTGACATCTGAACAAATGTCCCCTATAATTGGGATAAACACATATTTTAGCGAGGTCCTATGTTGAAACAGAATGCTATTCTTTGGCTACTCTTTCTCATTTTCATAAGCGTTACAGCGGTCTGCACCGCACAAGACCTGGTACTGCACCTCTCCTTTGATGAATTAGAAGGAAAGGTCGCAAAGGATCTGTCCGAATTTGGTAACGATGCCACCTTCAAAGGTAATCCAAAATTGATTGACGGTGTTTTCGGACAAGCAATGGAGTTTGACGGAAAAACCGCTGGTGAAATTGCTGACAGTCCAAGTCTTGACATTGTTGATGGAATCACCATTGAATTCTGGGCACTTGTCAAAGGTGGAGAAGCAATCCAGAGCGGCCTTGAGAAAGGAACGGCTTGGGTTTCGGGTCTGTATAATCTTGCAGCACTTTACAACGGTGGCACGATCCTCCAATTCTTTGACCTTCCAGAACCGTGTAATGACGATAATATCGGTCCCAGTATTCAGGACGGCGAGTGGCATTTTCTCGTTGGAACGTGGGATGGTGACGACATTCTGCTCTACATTGACGGCGAATTGGAAGCAGAGATGCCGTGTAAAGGTGAACTGAAACCGAACAACGAGGCACTTTATATCGGTGCACGCGGCGGAAGTCAGCGGTTCCTTACCGGTGCCCTCGATGAAATCAAAATGTATAACTACGCTTTAACTAAGGAGGAGCTGCTCAAGGATATGGCGGAACCTGTCGTGTTGTCCGTTGATGGACACGACAAATTGGCTACCGTTTGGGCACGCCTCAAAACTGACTAATTTACAAAAACTGACTAATTTACACAACAAAGGAGAGTTGATGGCAACAACTCGTTATCTTTTGGCACAACTTGCAAGTCAAAACTTGCTATACAAAAGTCCAACGTTTCTTCTTTTATTGTTAACTCTAATAATCGGCTGCGCGCTTCCGTTCAGTCAAAACCTAACGCCTGAAGAGCAAGTCGCAGTCGTCACAACCGATAAAGGCATATTCGTAATTGAGTTCTATCCGGATGCCGCTCCGGTGGCAGTGGACAATTTCATCAAATTGATCAACCAGAAGTTTTACGACGGCTTAACATTTCATCGCAGAGTTGACGAATTCGTCGTTCAGGGCGGGTGTCCAAACGGCGATGGAATAGGCGGTCCCGGTTGGAATATTGCTGACGAGTACACGAATCCGAACCAGCGTCCACACCTTAGAGGCACAGTGGCGATGGCTCGGACACCCGCCCCAAACTCATCCGGGAGCCAATTCTACATTTGCTTCAAACCCCAACCCAATCTTGACGGTAATTACACCACCTTTGGCGGTGTGATTCAAGGTATGGATGTCGTCGATCGCTTACAGGTAGGCGATGTCATGGCAAAAATCCAATTGGAGGCGAAGTCAAAATATGTTAAGGCAACAGCAGAATAAGCAACACCAACAGTTCGCATCCGCAGCACTTTTAGTCTTGGCGACGCTATTTGCCACCTTCGTGCTGAGTTGCGCACAAGAGGAGAAGAAGGCACCTGCCCCGCGCGCACGCCGCGCTGGCACAGGTACATCTGTAACCTCAGCAAAACCGCAAATTGATCCCGCAACTGTGGTAGCCGTTATTGAAACGGCAAAAGGCACTATTGAATTTGAATTTCTTGCAACCGAAGCACCAGAGACTTCCAAGAATTTCATCAAAAACGCGCAGCTGATGTATTACAAAGATGAAAAGTTTAATCGCGCAGAAGAACTACTCATCCAAGCAGGTTCAGGGCTTGCCGCCGGGGAAACACTCCCCATTGAGAACGGTTCAAAAGAGATGTCGAGAGGCGTTGTCGCTATGGCAAAGGAAGAAGGAAAAAGCGTCTCGTACGCATCTGAATTCTTTATCTGCCGAGATAGCACGGTTCTGGATAGCGAGTACACCATCTTCGGAAACGTCACCAGTGGGATAGATGTCGTTGACAGCATTGTTGTGGACGACGTAATTACGAATATCACCATCCGAAACAAAGAATAGTAATGCCGATATAACGGTTGGCACAACGTCAACCGTTATATCTCATCTTACACGGAGGAATATATGGCATTAACCGTTATCCGCACGGCTCGCCCAAGTCCCGTTTGGCAGGAGAGTTATGTGCGCGTGAAAAAAGGACAACGCCTCGTTATTGACGGAGAAGGTGCTTGGTCACCAGATTTGCAAAATCGGACCGGATGGTGCGGTGCTGACGGCATCCCCGAGACCCCAGGCTCTAACGATTACCTACTCCCCGGCACTAATATCGGCGCACTCATCACTAAGATCGGAAATGTCGTTTTTGCTGTCGGCTCGCGCTACGACAATCCGGCTCCGGCCGATGGTGTCATCTTTCTCGCCATGAACGAAAGTCCACACAACAATAATCAAGCAGGGAGTTTACTGGCACAAATCATTATCTTTGATGACGAATCATAACCGCATTCCTACAACAGATACTGTATATACTACGTGAATCAGAATCAGGAGAGATATATGGAAGAGACTATAGATCAGGAAGAAACACAACAACTTCCACCTATGAATTTCATCACTTTTCTCGGCGATCTTGTAACAACCGGGCAGCTTTACTTGGACGGAATCCGCAACCCTGAAACAGACGAGGTGATCGTCAACTTCGGGCTCGTAAAGCGAATTATCGATAGTATTGAGATGCTCGAGGAAAAGACGAAAGGAAATCTCACCGCACCAGAAGCCAATTTTCTGTCAAACACGCTCTATGAACTCAGAATGGGCTATATCCGTGCTATCAGTAGGCTGGAAGCAACGGCACAAGAAGAAACCAAAGAGGAAATCCCCGCTGAAGAAACCGAAGTAGAGCCATCAGATAACAAAACCGAAGCAGAGGCGCCCACTGATAAAATTGAAGAAGCCTCCTAACCGGTGGTACAGCAAGACCTGAGACACGACAACCGCGCATCGCAAGCCTGAACCTCGCCGATTTTTATGAATTACCTGCCACAAATTGAGTTAACTCTGTTAAACTTTCAGGGAGAACCAATTATGGAATTTTATCACGGCACGACGTTAAGCAGCGCGAGAGGCATTATTGAAAATGGGTTTTGCCCGCGCGGAGGAACTGTCTGGTTCACAACGTAGTGGCACTATGCTAAAAACCGCGCAGAACAAAAAGCGCGACGGAAACATGGTAAACCCGTCGTACTGAAAACTGAGTTGGAGATTGAAGAACTTCGCAGGCATCTCGGCAATGGTAAAATTCACGCACACGGTAACATTGTAGCAATTCGGGAACAGCTGTCTGTTCAACTCCTGCAGTCTAACTTCTTTGAATTGTTAGCGTGTCCAGCTGCACTCGCACAGTGGGTTAACCGTCAATTAGGGCTCTACTCTCACAGTGGCGTGAGTCGAAACCATTGGGGCATTGTAAGATTGGCGCATTGGATGAATAACCGACTGGATTCAGGCACCGGAAACCACATTGACCGACAGGAGTTTTTTGCAAAAGGCAGGCAATGGCTACCAGCATTCTTTGACAAAATCCCGTTCAGCCCTGCCCGTTCAGCCCTGAAGGACTCCCTATTCAACATATTCAGAATGATACGGTTGCAGTCCGCGTACTGTACACTGATACACAAGAAGAAGCAGTTCAGTTACCGAAAGCAGATACGCGCTACACCAAGGCGATGGCAGACATTTCCGATGAAAACCCGAAACGACGGATGCGCGGACTTCAATTTCTTGAAAAAACCGGAACTGAGGAACTATTTGATTGGTGTGCGCTGCATCTTGAAGACGAATTAATAGATGTAGTATGCAACGCTTTGCGAATTATGTGCCGCTGCGATGAGGGGTATATTGCCCCTATTCTGCCACACGCCGAATCCCAAAATAAACGCATTCGCGCTGGTGCACTCGCAGCACTCGCAAAACATGCCTCAGATGATGCCGAACGTTGGTTTGAACGCGGACTTAAAGACCCCGCTGCGTGTGTACGTAGTACGTATGGCAGTTGCAAAACTTTTACCGACCCTTGATAGAATTGAGCATCAAGACCTTTTCGACATTGCACGACACGATCCAAATCTAGTCGTCAAACGCCTTGCTAAAAAACGGCATTAACTGGATATAATTATAGTAATCCCCTTATAAATGCCCTATGGTAATCCTAAGCGCACCACGTGATAGAGGAGCATGAATTATCAACGCCAGATTATAATCGCTTTAGCGATGCTTATCGGCTTGCTGGTTGCGGGAACCACCGGTTACCTATTCATTGAAAATGACAATCCTGAACGCAGTTGGCACCTCCTTGACGCAGTCTATATGACTGTCATTACCTTGACAACTGCTGGTCATGATGACCTCGAAATGAGCGATAGCGGACGCATTTTCACGATACTGCTTCTCGTCGTCGGGATTGTCGTGTTTACCTATAGTGTCACGATCGCCACCGCATTTCTGATTGAAGGACAACTACAAAATTTTTTCCGACAACAAAAAATGGTCCGAACTGTCGATAAATTATCAAATCACTATATCATTTGCGGACTCGGCGATACCGGTGTGCATGTCCTTGACGAAATGCTGAAGGCGGGAGAAGATTTTGTCGGCATCGAATCCGAGGAAGCACGATTAATCCATCTCACCGACACACGAAATTTTCCATATCTCCACGGTGATGCGACCGATGATGAATTACTCATCCGTGCAGGTATCGCGCGCGCACGAGGTCTTGTCACATGCCTCAGCCGCGATCAAGATAACCTCTTTGTCGTAATCTCCGCGAGGAAACTGAACCCACACTTACGAATAGCTTCTAAAGCCGTTGAAGACAATTCCCCTGGAAAACTTATCACCGCAGGCGCAGATGAAGTCGTCCTACCCGATCATATTGGTGGGCTCCGCCTCGCATCCGGCATACTCCAACCACAGCTCGTAGGGTTTTTGGAAAGTATCACACAAAATCAAGACGGTGCCCAGTTTACTGAATCCGTTATTCAAAAAGAAGCCCCGTTAGACGGAATTTCACTCAAAGCCGCAAACATTCGAGAACAGACTGGATTAGTCGTCATCGCAATCCGAGATAACGACGGAACGTTCCTCTATAATCCGCCGGGAGATAAGAAAATGGTAGCCGGCGATGCCTTATTAGTAATAGCAAATCGGAAACAGTTACAAACATTACACAAACTTACAGGAGATTCAAGTTAGCCAGAGCCATTCCGTTTCCCACGGTTCCGATTTTGCTCAAGATTTCTTCGTTGTAGGAGCAACCTCCCAATCGCAATGCTCACTGACTATTGATGGAACCAATTGCTATTTGCTGATGGCTAACTGCTGACCGCTGATAACTGACGGCTGTCAACCGAAAACTGAAAACCTCTGAGCGGAAATCTGTTGACCCGTTAATTTAATTTGTGATATGATAGTGTCAAAGTTCGTTGGCGTAGATGGCGCGCCTACAATACGAACCAGTAGAACTATTCAAATTAACGCAATCGGAAGGAAATATCTGTATGCTTGCAACAGTCCTAAGCAGTGCATTGCTGGGAATTGATGCTTATATTGTAAAAGTTGAAGTAGATGTCGCCGGAGGACTCCCTTACTTCACCACTGTCGGTTTACCAGATAGTGCGATCAAAGAAAGCAGGGACCGAGTTACTGCAGCTATTAAGAACTCCGGTTTCTATTTCCCACAGACCCGAATCACGGCAAACTTAGCACCTGCGGACATCCGAAAAGCAGGCTCGGCGTTTGACCTCCCGATCGCAATCGGTGTTATGGCGGCTACCAATCAGGTAAATCTCGCAAGACTCGAAAATGCCATGATTTTGGGTGAACTTTCACTTGACGGAAACATCCGGGGCATACAGGGTGGACTCCCGATCGCGATCGCCGCAAAAGAGAACGGCATAGAGGATCTCATCTTGCCCGCTGAAAACGCTAAAGAAGCGGCAATCGTGGAAGGTGTGAACGTCTACCCGGTCGCGAGCCTATCAGAGGCTACGGCGTTCCTGAATTCGGAAAAGGAGATAGCACCAGAACCACGCACGCTCGACACCAACACACACACCGTACATCCAGAAATGCAAATCGACTTACTCGATGTGAAGGGACAAGAACACGTTAAGCGCGCCATTGAGGTCGCTGCCGCAGGCGGACACAACCTTATTATGATCGGACCACCCGGTTCCGGCAAGACCATGATCGCGAAGCGAATTCCGTCAATTCTGCCGAGACTCTCAATGGAGGAATCCTTAGAGACGACAAAGATCCAGAGCATCATCGGTATTCTACCAAATGATACACCTCTCGTTGTAATACGCCCATATCGTTCACCACACCACACCATTTCAGATGCAGGCTTAATCGGCGGTGGAAATGTGCCGCGCCCTGGGGAGGTGAGTCTTGCGCATAACGGTGTACTCTTTTTAGATGAACTCCCCGAATTCCGACGGAACGTTCTTGAGGTCATGCGACAACCGCTTGAGGACCGGCAGGTAACCATCTCCCGTGCAGCGGCATCGCTCACTTATCCCGCAAATTTCATGCTTGTCGCAGCGATGAACCCTTGTCCTTGTGGGTTTTTCAGCGATCCAAGCCGAGATTGTAAGTGCACGCCGAACCAGATTCAGAACTATGTCTCCCGAATCTCCGGTCCGTTATTAGATAGAATCGACATCCAAGTTGAAGTGCCAGCGGTGAAATACGCGGAACTCTCCGCTGAAATAACCGGCGAACCGTCGGCACGCGTCCAAGAACGGGTCGAGGAGGCACGCCAAATCCAACATAGACGTTTTGCAGGCACAACAATACATGCCAACGCAGGCATGGAATCGAAGCAGATACGGGAATACTGTAAAGTCGACGATCAGGCACAAGATTTGCTCCGGGTTGCGATTAACCAATTAGGGTTGAGTGCGCGTGCCTATGACCGGATTCTGAAGGTAGCACGCACTATCGCAGACCTCGATCGAAACCCGAATATAGAAGCTATCCATGTCTCTGAAGCCATACAATATCGAAGTTTAGACCGGAGTTTCTGGAAAAAGTAAATTTTTAATTATGGTGCCCTTGCTCTGATCTCTCCATTGTTGAGATCAGCGAGATCTCTCACTTGGTATAATTACGGTGAATGCATACGTTGTACACCTCACATCAAAACGCCGATGTGATTCTCACAGTTTTCAATTACTGCAGCAGACAACTGAACTAAGTAGAATTACAAAAAGAGGAAAAATGCAACCTAATTTTATTATCTTCTTAACCGACGACCAAGGATACGGCGACCTCTCTTGCATGGGCGCGACCGACTTCAAAACGCCACATCTCGACAGAATGGCAGCCGACGGTGCACGCTTCACAGATTGGTACTCGAATTCACCCGTCTGTTCCCCTTCACGCGCAGCTTTGTTGACAGGACGCTACCCGTGCCATGCCGGGGTCCGCTCCATCTTATCCGGACATCGCACCGCTACAGGATTGCCACCCGCTGTTCCGACACTCGCAACGGCACTTAAGGAACACGGCTACTATACCGCAATGTCCGGGAAATGGCATTTAGGACTCGCGGAAGGCTCACGTCCTGAACACCATGGGTTTGATGATTGGTTCGGATTCATGGCGGGCTGTATCGACTTCTTTTCGCACATCTTTTACTGGGGTATGGGACAGCGAGGTATTGACCAGACACACGATCTCTGGGAAAACGGCGAAGAGATTTACCGAAACGGCGAATACTTCACCGAACTCATCACGGAATATGCCATCAGATATATCCGTAAGTCTATTGAACTCGGCAAGCCTTTTTTCCTTTATGTGCCTTACAACGCACCACATTATCCGATGCATGCCCCGCAAAAATACGTAGATCGATTCCCAAATCTACCGTGGGATAGACAGATCATGGCGGCGATGTTGAGTGCGGTTGATGACAGCGTCGGCGAAATTTTTGCTGAACTGGAGAGGCTCGGACTCGCAGAGAACACTTTCTCATATTTTCAGAGCGACAACGGTCCCTCGCGTGAAACACGAAACTGGTTAGACGGCACGCAGGATCCATATTACGGCGGCACCGCTGGGAAACTGAAAGGACATAAATTCAGCCTCTATGAAGGTGGTATCCGTTCACCCGGTATCATGCACTGGCCCCAGCAAATCCCTGCAGGACAGGTAATCAGTGAAGTCGGCGCAGCTATGGATATGTTTCCGACGTTTCTCGCGGCAGCAGGCGGCAATACCTCCGAATACGAACTTGACGGACTCGATGTCCTACCCATGGTGGCAAACGGTGAACCCACACAGCATAGTGAAATCTATTGGGAGATGGGCAAACAGACCGCCGTGCGTCGTGACAATTGGAAACTCGTTCTCAACGGACAGTTGGTAGAGGGTGCACCTCCAGAGGACGATGTACATCTCGCTAACCTCGAAACAGATATGGGTGAAACGAAGAACCTGAAAGATGTGCACCCAGAAATTACCGCTGAATTGATAGACGCAGCGCAGACCTGGCGCGAAGGCATTGAAACGCATTGGGAAACCGAATGGGTCAACCCGAACGGAACAACCGGCTACGTCAAGGAATAAAAAGTGCTAACCGACACCCAAGATGCTTATGGACATCTGATTTCAGATCGTCATAACGGTCAAGAAAACGTTGAAGTCGTTGAGAGAGAAGAC
>JAKZUG010000406.1:0-3139 GCA_047516705.1 Candidatus Poribacteria bacterium
TTCTCTTTTTAGATGAAGTCCCGGAAATGTCCTTGGACGCACAGAAAATGCTCCTCCGCGTCTTGGACACAGCCACATTCACGCGACTTGGTGGAAATGAGGCAGTGGCTGTTGATATTCACATTATCGCTGCAACAAACAGAGATATTGTGAAAACAGTGGCTGAAAAGGAATTTCGGGAAGACCTCTACTACCGTCTCAAGGGTATGATGCTTTATCTATCCCCACTCCGAGAACGCACAGAGGATATTGCCCCTTTAGTGGCAGCTTTTATTAATGAGTTCAGTGCTGTCTATAGAAAAGGTATTACAGGAATTACCGCAGAGGCACTCAAGCGTCTTGAACAGGCAGCATGGCCCGGCAATATCCGGCAGCTTCGGAGCACTATCCAAACTGCTATCGCTCTCGCAACAACAGATAAACTTGAGCTCAAAGACTTCCCGGATATTTACCCGGATTTCGTTCAGACACTTACCTCTATCTGGCAGACATTCCCGCCAGAGACCCAGCACGCAATTTGGGAAACACTCCAGCCAGAAACACGGCATGCAATTATGCATGAACTTTCAACGCGGTCCCCAGGACAGTGGTGTAGTTCTCAGGTTTCCTATATGCCGGGAATCGGTGGAAAAGTGGAGTCTCTCAATATAGGGGATATGAACCAAAATCAAATCCTACGGGCCGTTGCTCAAAAACGTATTCAGGAATATACATCGCTACGCGAGGCAGCCGAATCGTTAAATATTGATATACGGACCCTTCAGAAATATGCACACTGGGAAGAACCAGATAACTAAGTGGCATAAATTTCTTCAAGAAAAGATTAAAGTGCTAAATGCCCGTGTAACGTCATAGCATAAATCCGGTCTAATAAATAATACAGTACGGGAACCGAAAGAGAACTCCCTATAGCACGACGAGGTAGCCTAAATCTCAGCTATAGGGAGTTCTTTTTATGTCTCCATAGGTGTCAAACCTCCTACCATAACTGAGTGCCGGAAATCGATCACCATAGGTGTCAATTTAGGGTTTCCATGGGGTTTCAGTAGGCCCCTTCCCAGTAACGGGTGGGAACCCTGGGTAGAACGGCGTTGAGAGGGCAGATGTAGGTGTTTCAAACACACGTCAAATCTAATGCTGGTATATACACTCAAAAACGCAGTGAAACCCAACTTCATACCGTCACAGTTGCGGCACTTCACAACAAAAGCGTTGGGTTTCACTGGGTATCTGCATAATCACCAGCGTATGGTCGGAAGGTTAGTCCTCCTGGGTCTGTTAGCGTTTAGGGACTATCCGTTCAACCCAACCTACGATACCAAGATCAATTTTCTTAAGTTGACCCCTATGAGTGCTGGAAATCAATCACTGATGGCTGATAACGGGATGTCTCTATTTTAGGTTGACATTACGCTATATCCGCGCGTATAATAGTAATATTATCAAATCTGATAATAGAGGGACGTTTGGAACACCTCAATTTTTTGACTTCTTAATATGTGAGGAATAATCGAATTGGCTCAACAAAAAGCGACCAATATAACGTGGCACGAGGCGATTGTCACGGCAGAAGATAGAGAAAAATTACTGAATCAGAAAGGCTGCGTGATTTGGTTCACCGGACTCTCCGGCTCAGGTAAATCGACATTAGCAAACGCAGTCGAACAGGTATTGCATCAACAACGGCACCACACTTATGTCTTGGACGGCGACAATGTACGACACGGACTGAACAAGAATTTAGGCTTCTCACCAGAGGACCGCGAGGAAAACATCCGCCGCATCGGCGAAGTCGCGAAACTCTTTGCGGATGCAGGCACAATAGTCATGACAGCCTTCATCTCGCCTTACCGCGCCGATAGAGATCAGGCAAGAGCACTCATCGCTGAAGATAGATTTGTTGAAGTTTTCGTTGATTGTCCACTTGATGTCTGCGAAGAACGGGATACGAAAGGCTTATACAAAAAAGCACGTGCTGGAGAGATTAAGGAATTTACGGGCATCAGCGCACCTTACGAATCGCCACTGACCCCAGAGGTAACAGTGAACACCGCAGCACTCTCTATTGAAGAATGCGCGCAGGCAGTTGTCAAGACTCTTGTGAAAGCCGGTCTTGTTCCTGCAGGCAATTAACAGGCGAGAACGCACCTCTTCAACATTAAAAGTAGGGCACAGAAATGGAATCAGTTATCACGGATTTCAATGAAAACGGGTTCTCTATTCTGTACGGCATTTTGGCTTCGGAGACACTTGAAGCCGTCAAGCACGAATGTGAAGCGTTAGTCGATGCACTCGCCTCACAACGGCAAACAGAAGGAAAACTGGCGAACATGTATCCCGATGCCGATTTTGAAACCCGCCTGATTCGGCTCTATGAAAATTACCCAAATGAAAACCCGACTATTTTTCGACCGGAACTACATCGTGAAGGATTTTTCGGCGTGTTTGCACACCCTGTCCTACTTGAACTTGCGGGTATTATCTTAGGTCCAGAGGTCCGTTTGTACCCGAACTATTCCGTCCGTCCAAAACTACCTGAGAACAAACGAACGGAGGTGTTGTGGCATCAAGACGCAGGCTACACTTCAAAGGAAGCAGACATCTTGCGGATGATGAATGTTTGGGCACCGTTAGTGCCGGTTAACATCGAAAACGGGTGCATGGAATTTATTCCGGGGAGTCACAAGTGGGGTGTTGTGCCACACGAAAAAGACAAATACTACCTACGCATTCAGGATGACTATATCAAACCAGTTGAAGCGGAGGCTGTATCTGTTGAGATTACGCCGGGAGATGTCGTCATTTTTAGTAACTTACTATTTCACCGTGGGTTGCCGAACCGCGCTGGACACGTCCGATGGAGTTTAGACTTCCGCTATCAAGATGCCAGACAACCGACGCTCCGGACAACACAAGGGCATCTGCTCCGTTCGCAAAGGATGCCAGAGGTGGTTGTAAAAGATGCTAAAGCGTGGGCACAACTTGAATTCCAGTAAGCGATTT
This sequence comes from Candidatus Poribacteria bacterium, assembly GCA_047516705.1. Lineage (GTDB taxonomy): Bacteria > Poribacteria > WGA-4E > WGA-4E > WGA-3G > WGA-3G. The sequence goes on from JAKZUG010000406.1 coordinate 3,004, forward strand.
TTTGTATAAAGCAATATGATGTATTGAACGTGCTACGCAAGGACAACAAAGCATGAAATTAATTCAATTTCACCTACCTAATTTAGGTAAGCGGGTCGGAATTGTCACCCGCGACGAGGAAGTGATTGACGTAACG
>JAKZUG010000407.1:0-8299 GCA_047516705.1 Candidatus Poribacteria bacterium
GTTTTGAACCAATACCTCTCTTTTCAAGGTCCCTATGATTCTCATTTTTTAAATCTGAATCAAGATCCTTCCAATACCACTTGCCGGTACGCTCACGGGTTTCCTCCAAATCATAGTCGTGGTTCCACGTTTCATACTGCGTAGCGTGTTCAAAATCCTCAATCGGATCCCAATCTTCAAAGGAACCAGCACCGATAAAAATAACGTGATCTCTGACGACATCCCGATAGTCGTCGCGTGTGTTTGCAGCCGAGCTTCGCAGAATAAAAAAGGTTGCGAGGAAACCGACCTCTGCCGCGGTGTAGACATAACCGCGCTTGGCACCCGTATAGAGTTGCCCCATGCCCGGAATAACAAGCGAATAAAGAAACGCTTCATTCGGGGATTTCCGAGGTTCAAGTGCTCCGCTTGCCGTCATAGTGACAGCCGATTGGTTCGCGAGTGAGCGGGTACCGAGTTTAGAATCCAGAGCAAAAGCTGTGAATGGCTGTGCGGTGAAAACATCAGCAGCAAGGCAGACACCAGACGATAAACACAATAACAGTACAAGTATCAAAATTTGGGTGTTAAATTTCACTTTTGGTGTCCCCTTTTAAAAGATGACTATTCCAGTCACTTCGATAAGCCGCTGATTATTTGGACCGAAACTCGGACCGTAACTCAAATCAAGATTGAATAGGTATATCTTCACACCGACACCACCCGTAAAATAATCTGTGAAATTCGGTAGATTGATACCGGGTTCAATCTTATAGCCGACCCGGAGCGCAAGGATATTACCGAGCCAGTACTCCAAACCAAGATTCTTTTGGAGATGTCGCCATTCAAATGCTCGGATACCGACCCCTCGGTCAGAAAGCAGCTGTTCCTGCGTGAGTTTTTCCGCTCTTTCGGCGTTAAGCCGTTCCAAGTCAATCGCTAATTCATCTTCATCTTCTGTCAATTTATCAACATACGCTGTGACACCACTGACAAAACGGACGTGGTGATACCTATGGCGATAGAGGCTCATAGATGTACCGATGCGTAGGAACCGAGGTAAGGGATCTGCTTGATTTTCATCAATAAAAGAGATACCGGGTCCGATGTTCTGAATTGCAGCACCGACCGTCGTCGGTATGAAATCAAATGGTAAGAGATATTGCATGCCGAGATCGACGGCATAAGAATTTCCGTTCTCGCGTCCGAGTACCATCCGAATAACTTTCGCGTTGATGCCTGCCGATAAGGACTCCGTAATCCTGTCTGCATAGGAAAATGTCAGCGCGAAGTTGGTACCCAAGCTCTCCTCGCGAAGGACTTCGGGAGAATCCGTCGTAACAGGGATGGTGCCCTGTCCTTGCATCTGAAGCGTTGCGCCGATGGTTCCGGCATCACTAAGGGGCATCGCACCAGAAAGGAAGGTATAGTATAGCCCTTCACCGGCTTCCCCGAAAGGTCCGCTATAATCTGTATAAAACATTGAGGCTTGCGCCGCTTTTTTACCGGATCGGAGTCTGCTTTCAGGCATATCGGCGAGTCCGCTTGGATTCCAGAGGGATGTCGTCACATCGCCAGACATCGCAGAAAATGCGTCGCCGAGGGCTCTTGCCCGTGCACCGCCGCCGAGGTTCAATATCTGTGCGCCGGTCCGTCCGGGTCCCGCGAGTGCCGTAACCGGAAGCAGGACGGTAAGCGATAGAAGTAGTATGAAGGTTTTTCGTATAGAAACGTACACTGGATTGTAGCTCCTCTTGTCAATCAAAATTTAATTCCAACCTTATTATATATTTGTTTGCCATGTATATATAATAACGCAATTGACCTTAAAAACGCAAATCGCTTTAATTGGTTTACCTTTACGGTTCTGTTTACCGTCAATTCTACACAGATGTCGCACAGAGCCATTCAGTTTTCGGTTTTTCGTCGTTTCTATTGGAGCAGTCGCGATTCGGAGATCGCTCCTACAGCAGTCGCGATTCGGAGATCGCTCCTACAGAAGGTTTTGGAACATTCAAACATTCCCCCTAAAGGAGAACTGAATGACTCTGGATGTCGCCCTGTTCCAAAATCGGGGTTACAAACCCCTCCTACAAGAAAAAGGGAACGCTTAGTGCTAAAAACTTTACGTATTCTATTTTCTACTTGACTTTGTGTCCTCTATATACTACGCTACATCATCAGCATTGCTACACAGATGTCGCTCTGCTGGGGCTTCTCTCCGTTTTATATGCGTTTCTACACAGATTGTGGAAGAACCCAGCGCCCCTTCCCAGTAACAGGTGGGGACCCCGGTTGCAATGCAGATCGCATTTGGGCGAGTACGCCGCAAAACCGCGCCTACCGGACCTGGGGACCGATCACAAAAACAATTTGACTTACTCTAATTGGATATAAACCAAAGGAAAATTTAAAATGAAACGGACATTTGAAAGACTCGCTTTCTTTATCTTCGGCGGCATCTTTGTCAGTATCGGGTATCTGCTGAGCGGTAGCGACACGACGGCAGCCCCTCGAAGTGGAATAGTACTGTTTGATACAATCGCATGCAAGAAACTTATCATACACGACGGAGATCCGTCAGAAGAAAACATCATCCTTGGATTCGGTAATGAAGGCGAACCTCAATTATACTTATCCAACCCAGACGAAAAAGGCAGGAAGGGTGTCATTCGGCTCCGCGTTCATAAAGACGGTCCCTCCTTAGATATGAGCCATCGACTCCGAGGCGGCACGATCACATTGTCAACCACCGAAAGAAATGCAACGATACAGACATCTACGCGCCATCGGAAAAATTTCAATGGTGCCCAGTTCCTTGGAGGCGCAGTTATCGGAAGTACCGCTGAAAGTTCATTGATAGTGCTTGAGGGAAAGACTATCGAAACGCAGCCCCGTCTGCAGTAATCCTGGTTTTTCCGAGGCGCGGTAGGTGCAGTTTGATGAAGATTATAGGGTGAAACCCACAATTACCTATACAGTGGCGAGGTTAGGAATGCAGATCGCATTTGGGCGCGTACGCCGCAAAACCTCGCCAGCGAAAATGAGGTAGGGCGAGGTTTCATGAAGTTTAAGTATTTAATTCGGTAATGCATCAGCAGCCTCTTGTTGTAGGAGCGAGCTGTGCTCGCGATCCGTAATAATTACCTACATAAACGATTACCGAAATATTTATTGAATCTTCATCTAACCTCGCCAGCGAAGAAGAGAGAAGTCAAAACGAAAGTGAGTAACGGACGATGCTACAGGTAAAATACGCACGTTATACCCCACACGATGCCTATCTTCGCCTATCTAATGAACATTACATCTTCGATGTAGACAGACGGAGCGGTGTTATCAAGGGGTTATACCTGACAGATGACGCACAAGGCACCAACTTCATCGGAAATGAACAGAACATGCGTCTCAACATCTGGTGGAAACAACAACACGTCCCTGAAAAGGCGCAACGCACCCCGATGTACTGCTGGACGGGTGATGTTGTCCTTAAAGCACGTCTTGAAGGTGAGACGGAATGGGCTGCGATGCACACCTTCCTTAGCGACGATGTTCGGACAGTTAGCTATGACCAGAATTCAATAACCACTCGCTATGAGGGCAATTCTGCTAACCGAGGCGGTTTGCAGCATCTCAATATTGAACAGCGTTATGAATTTGGAGGCGACGCGCAAACCGATGACGCGATTCTCTGGACAATCACGCTTCACAACAGTTCAGACACGCTGATCGAAATCGGTGAACTCGGACTGCCGATCACGTTGAACACGAACTACAGCATCGGTGACGAGAAACAGGGGTTCAACCACAGATCCGTGGAGTCTACGAAGTACGTTTTTGAGCAACGTGTGATTGAGAGCTCATTTGTTTCCGGGCATTCGTCCTACATTCTCGTAAGCCGTGCAAGTGGGAAAGGCGACCACCTGCTCATTATTCCGCAAGAAGACACCGCGCTGGAGGCTATCTCAGGCTACGGGCTTTTCCCCAATACTGATATGATGACGGGGGCAGGTTCCATGTTTTACCTGTTTTCCAAAGCGACAGCGATTGCGCCTTGGTACAACGGACACCGTTCGCTCACTTTGGCACCCGATGAAAAGCGGACTTTCACGTTTACACTCTGCCGTGCCAAGGACTATACCGATGTCAACGAGAAACTCTATCAGAACGGCAACATCGCTGTGAAGGTAGTGCCGGGGATGGTGCTACCTGTTAACACGATAGCACATCTGCTGCTCCGATGCAAAAAACCGATTACAGCGATTGAGACGGCTGACGGTATTGAAGTTGAACCTGTTACAACCATGGGGGACTGCCACACGTACACCGTCCGTCTCACGTCCATAGGCGAACGGAAGGTAACAATTCGCTACGGTGACGGTGCGTGGACACACCTGCTGTTCAACGGTATCGCCGAGATAGAGACGCTGATGAAAGCGCGTGCTAAATTCATCGTGGCGCATCAGCGTGTCAAAGATCCGGACGACCTCTGCCACTACAGTTTCCGTATCTGGAATAACGATGCCGAGAGGCTCGCCGTAGAGGAAGAGGCACCGTGTGGTTCAATTGATATGGGTGGCAGCGATGATCGATGCTTTGCCGCACCGGTATTCCTCGCCGGGAAAAACGCCTATTACCCTGACGCGCAGGAGATCCACGCACTGGATGAATTCATTGAGAACTTCCTCTACGGGAAACTACAAGACAAAGAAAACTATCAGGTATTGAACTCACTCATCGGGCTACGAGAGGGTTCGTGGCGGCGGTGGGATTACGTCTGGCGTATCTATAACTATCCCCATGTCTATAACATCTATTACCAGATGTACCGTATTACCAAGTTGCACGGGATAAAGACGAGCCGTGAACCGTTGGAATATCTCGACCTCGCCTATAACACGGCACTCGCTTCTTATCTCGATTCCACCTACGAAAGCGTCTATGAGACGAAGAACTACATCGACTACCACCGCGGCAATATGTCTAAAACGCATGCTCCGATGGGGTCGCCGATTCTGGCACATCTCCTGAAATCGTTGAGAATAGAGGGCATGGAGACTGAATACCAGACGCTTCGAGACGCGATTGAAGGCTGCCTCCCCTTTTTCCTTGAGGAGGAATACCCGATGGCATCGGAGTATTGTTTCGACCACGCCTCAAAAGCGGCGTTGTATTACTTAGCACAAGTCGCGGACGATGAATCGTTGAAGAAGCGCACTGTGGACACAATCCTCGCGAGCCGAGATGCCACGCCGATGTGGTTCTCCTACTGCACGAATATGCGGTTTATCGGATGCTACCCGACACCGCTGCTGGCGCGCCCACTTTTTGATAGATATGAGCAGACTGGGGATCTACACTTCCTGCAGAAGGCTTACGGTGCGACCTTGGCGGTCTGGAGTTGTGTCGATCCGTCGGGCAAGGGTTACAACGGTAGAGAGTGGCGGTTCAATCCGCCGGAGAAAGGGTCGCCGGAATACAACTATTATCGGAACGGTTGTTTCTCTGGCGAAGTCGGTATGGGACTCTACGGTAACTTGGGCATGTTGAAATCCTACCTCGTCCGAGATCCAGATTTCGGGCTTGTCGGTTATGGGTGTGCTGTCGCTGAAACTGAAGACACTTATACGCTTATCCCGCAAGATGGTTTAGGGGTTAGAGCCGCCTTTGTGCCGCTCGGTGTAGCATTGGAGACGGTAAAGGCTCGCATTGAACGTGCGACCCTCACAAAAGATTTGCGACGCTTAGAATTGGTATTGTCAAAACCGTCTCAGCATGCTGAATGTGCGCATATCTCTATTCGGGGCCTGGTATCCGGTTCATACCGATGCAGTGCAGGTAAAGTCAAAATCGGCAATCAAATTGAGTGGGATGTGCCTTATGCGGAAGGAGAGGCATCCCTTACCGTGACGCTATGTCGCTAAGCGATTGCGTTTTATTTTCGGTAGGTTCGGTGCCCGGGTCCAATAGGGGCTCCTTCTCCGCTTCCCAGTAACGGGTAGGACGGGTTGACGAATGCAGCAGGGCGAGGTTACATAAAAATTAAGAATCTAATTCGGTAATGTTCGGCGTTAATTGTCTGAACCAAGATTTGCAGGATTCAAGGATTTACAGGATTATAGATGCTTCTGGATGACAATCGTCCTTTACAAAATCACCGAATTATTTTATAAACCTTCATCAAACCCCACCAACAAAGGAATTTGCGTAAGTCCTATATAACGTGAGTTCGATATAAGCACATATGCCCATAGCGAATAGCGTTTGGGTTGTTGGGTTTCGCTATATCTATTCGCCCAGAGAGTTCATCGAAAAGTGGAGCCCTCCGTATAAACTGGAGAGTTCTTGGTATTTACCGCTCTACCCAACCTACGACAACACACCTACATTTTATTTCAAACTCACATGACTTAACCTTTTGTCTCTGATAGTTTACGCATTGCCGCTTGATATAACGCTCTGCCTTGGTTTCCAAACGGACCTGGATTGGATAGGTTTTCTGGGAATTCCGAGAACAATTCCGCTTCACTGACTTCGTTAAGGTCCAATGGGTTCCCTAATTCTTTGATCTCCCCTAAGTAGGCAATTCCCCAATATTCGAGGTTGTACATAAAGCAGTGTATGTAACACAGAACTTCAATGTTTTCCAGTGTCGCGCCCGTCTCTTCCAAGAGTTCACGGTGTGCAGTTTCTTTTGCCGTTTCCCCTGGGTCAACGCGCCCACCGGGTATTACCCAGAAGTTATTATCGCGCCATTTGCAAAAGAGTATCTGGTCTTGTTGATGCGCTACGCAATTGACAAACTTGATTTGCCCTACATCGTCTGGTGGGTCACCAAAGTGGAGGAACATGTGTCCGTCTTGTTCTTCAATCTTTTGAATCAATTTATGTTTTCCTTAGAGTTTCCACAAAGACGCTGAAGAAATCCCAAGCAAATAAATCGCGTGGGACTGAAATAATACCATTTCCAAATGGTAATTCATCATAAACTATATCGCACTTTATCATAAACCTTATCTTGTATTAGTGTCTCTGTAGATGTCACCCCTACGGGGTTCAAGAGATTGGCGCAGTTTTTCTACACAGATGCTGAAGAAATACCCAAGCAAATAAACCCTACGGGACTAATACCATTTCCAAATGGTAATTTATCATAAACTATATCGCACTTTATCATAACCTTTACAATGCTCGTCAATCTGACTCGCTTTTCGTATTTCATAAAAAAATTAATGCAAGATAGTCTCTTAGAAATGGTATAACCGTCAGTATTCAGTTAATGGTGGCGCGGTTACAAACCGCGCCAGCGAAGAGGAAGGGACGGAACACCAACGAGAAGAGCGGCGCGGTTACAAACCGCGCCTACCGGACCTGGCGGAAACTGGCGAGTTTTCTATTCTACTGTTTTTCCCAGATTTGCACGTTATGTCTCGGCAAATCGAAAGGATATTCGCCGTAGGCAAGCGTCGGCAATCCGTTGTCGTCTACTGTGACAACAACATAGGTCCGATGTGGGGAAACACTCGTGTCCACGCGTTCGAGGAACTGCCATTGGTCGCCTTCGTTAGATGTTATCCTCACCTTTGTCCAGAGGATACCTTCACCATCCGTGTAAGTTCCATCCGATACTTGAAAACTATGCTGTGGATATGCAGGTAAGGTAAAACTTTCGCCGATTGTAGAGGTTGAATTTAAGTGCGTGTGCGACACAAGCACCCAGGTTCCCGGTACAGGCACCTCAACGCCGTTCTGATCGACGACCCAAACGTAGTCGCGTTCTTCCATAAGGACATCTGTTTCGGGGATCCGCGGTTCTATTATTTGATGAACGCGATCGCAGGAAGAGAGCCCCACAATCAAAGTAGTAATAATCAGTATAAATGCAAGTTTTGTGATGTGTCTGTTTTTGATTTTCATGTTGAATTCCTTTGTTATTCCGAAAAATCAAGGGTGGTTTAGACAAAGTTTAGAACTTAATTAGACTGCAGTAAAGCGAGTAATCCTTGATCTGAATTTCTTGCAAAGGTTTGGATATCTGAGTAATGATCTCTCAATATAGTTTCGACAATGTTTGTTGAACAATTCCCTAACCTAAGCCAAATCATACCAAATCTGAAAAATAAATTCGCATTTAAGAGATCTTGAAACTCATGCGGAGTCGGATGTCCGAGGCGCAATAATGCCCGTCGCATTTGGGCGAGTACGCTGCAGAATTGCGCAACTACGAACCGGTTTTCGTTAATGAGAAGCGGTTATTCAGAAATGGTATTACAAGGCACAAACTAACAGTTTATGCTACAATTCCAATCAGAAATGGTAT
>JAKZUG010000408.1:0-9891 GCA_047516705.1 Candidatus Poribacteria bacterium
GCTTACGCAGCAAACGGTTTCAGGCAGTCCTCATAGACGTTAAAATGTTCGCCTTCATGCTCTTCGGCATCGACGAGTTTGAGCCAGAGTGCACTATCCTTCTTTTCACCACTCAGTTGCCGACGGCTGCCGAGATTCGAGGGATCCGGTCCGCTCCAGACGACTTCACCACCTTGCATGTAAATGAAGTTATCACGATACTGGTCGATAAGGTTTTTCTGGTTCTCCTGATAGACTAATCCCTGTTCGCACGTCGTTCGCCGCCAGTTAGCAACTGTCTCTGAAGTGTCCGTTTCGACAGAATCAAACTCCGCTAAGGGTGCTGTGACTTCGCTCTCCCAGTCAATCTCATCTAAGTTGACGGTGCCGTATCCACGCTGCGCAGCGATGAGAATATGGTTCCTATCGCGTTTGAAGGGTGGCGTGGGCCAGTCGGATGCGGGATCGTGTCCCATTAGGTGCATGCCAACGGTGTCCGTAGATATCGGATGATCACCTGCGATGAGAGCGTTACAGATTCTGCCTACACCGCCCCATTCGCGTCCCCATTGTCCTGTTAACGCGTCAATGATATTGAGGCACGGTTTCGTGATGAGTGCCAGATCTGGAAGCACGTAGGAGAGTCGGATAAGATGATGGTAATAGCTGCGTGTCCTACCTTCCGGGAGCAGCATCGGCGGCAACCCGAATAGGTTTTTTGTGCATAAGGTGATTCCCATGAAAGCGTGATTTTTCATCTTCGCCACAGAAATGACTGCGTCTGCATCGTCGAAACACGCACTCAGTGTGTAGCGATCAAACATTGAACCGCCGCCGGGGACATCGTAATCCTTAAACGGCGGCAGATTGGAATCGACGAATTGCACGTCAAATTCTTTCAGGTGGTGTTCGTAGTTGAAACCCGGGGGCATCCGATGTCCGTGGGTGTAGGGATTCGTATCGGTAGCGACGAGTTGTGCGGTGGTGTGCTCTTTGATTAATCGCAGGACAGCACGACAAACGGCATCGTCTACCAATTCTCGGCGGCGACCCTCAAAGTAGATAATCCGCTCTGCCGGCTTCATCATGTTGAGTTTCATGACCACTTTTTTGGCTTTCTCAATCGGTTCCCAAGCGCGGGTCAGCGGATCGGTGATGCGGCGGAGTGTCTGATAAATTTCCTCTTCTGTTGCACGATAGTCGCAGTGTGCGGCTCTAACTTTGAACTGTTTTTCCATTTTGTGCTCCATTGAAAGGGGTGAATTTCTAAAATAGTAGCATGTTATTAGAAAATTGTCAAATACGATAAGATTTAGGAGGGTGTGTGAAGTTTTTGGCGTTATGCGCCCCAAGTTGTCACCTACAAACGGTATTGTATTTAGCTCCAGCGGGGCGACATGTGTATAGCAGCGTATCCACCCCACACGACTAAGCCCCAGAGGGGCGACATGTGTATAGTATTTTGAACCAAACCTCTGATAAAATATTTAACATCCATTTAGGACAGAGGTTATCAGTTAGCAGTCATCAGAGATCAGTGATCCGTCGGACACAATAGATCTTGCAAATCCCTTGTGTTTTTTTAAATTTCATGAGTATCTTTTCTTTAAAAAAGTTACCAACCTTCTTAAAAAGTTACCAAATGGTAACTTTTTTCGTTTTTGGGTGTCTTTTTGCTTAGGGGCGAAAACTCAGTCACTGTGTGGGTTCAAAGGCATTTTTTGTGTAATCTTCCGCTGCAAAAAAATATTACCACGGAAAGTGTAACATCCTGGTTGCTACGAACGTCACGGGTGTGGAATTATGACTTATTTCCAGTATAGTATAATTATACCATGTTTTCACATAGGAGTCAATCTTTTTTCAGGCTTTATACAGATTTCACAACTGGGAAGGAACTCTACCGCATTGAGATCCACAATACTGCAATTTGATACCTACTGGGTTGAACGAAGGTGAAACCCAACTTTCCGCTATAACCGGTCGCGGAGAAGGCGGCGCATCACTTTGTTGGAAGCGGTTCGCGGCAACGCATCTACGATGACGACATCGTGGATTCTGAATAGTGGATTGATATGTTCGGAGAGTGCGGTTTGCAGTGTTGCTTGGAGTTTCTGTTTTGAGGGTACTGAACCTGATCGTATCAGCACGACATAGATGACGAGTTGGCTCGGACCCCCGTCTTTCGGTGAGACAGCGACCGCTGCCGTTTCTTGAATTCCATCAACAACGTTAAGTACTTCTTCAATCTCTGCAGAACTTACCTTGATACCGCTCAGGTTCATCGTATCATCTACGCGACCGTGGACCCGATATTTAGTTCCCACAAGCCAAGGTTCGGTATCAAAACCGTTGCCTAACCGCTCAATTGCATCACCGTGGCGACGTAGATTCGGTCGTGGTGTCCCCGCAAAATAGACTTCGTTGTGGTCGGCGTTGAGCAGACTTGTTGAGAGACCCAAAGATGGCGGAACGATGAAAACTTCGCCGTTCTCGGTCGGTTCTCTATTCTCATCAAAGAGCCGGAAATCCATGCCGAGTGCTGGCGTTGTGAACGTCGAAGGTGCTGCGGGTTGGACGCGTGTACCGGTGATATAACCACCTCCGATTTCAGTGCCGCCGCAGTACTCAATTATCGGTTTGTAGCCAGCGAGTGACATGAGAAAGAGCATCTCCTCTGGATTGGAACATTCGCCTGTTGAACTGAACGCTCGGATTGCATGCCAGTCCAGTCCGTGCATGCAGCTTGTATTCTTCCACGCGCGGACAAGGGTCGGCACAACGCCGAGCATATTGACCTTCGCGTTCTGGACAAAAACACCGAAGTCGCGACCCGTCGGCACGCCCTCATACAAGGCAATCGTGGCTCTGTTGATGAGGCTGGCGTAGATGAGCCACGGTCCCATCATCCAACCGAGATTTGTGTGCCATGCCAGCACGTCACCGCGGTGGATGTCGTGGTGTAGGTAGGCATCTACGGCAGCTTTAATCGGCGTGGTATGTGTCCACGGAATCGCCTTCGGTTCGCCAGTGGTTCCTGAGGAAAAAAGGATATTGGTATGTGCATCCGGATGGCACGGAACAGCGGTAAATGTTTCTATGTCGCTTAGAAAGTCATCCCATGTCATATCGTCTTCACGTAAGGTTTGTGCGACGGTTTCACTGCCTTCGCACGACTTTTCCATAGCAAAATTTGGCGCGCAAGCCTCACTAAATACGATTGCTTTCGATGCGTTTGCAGCGATCACTTTTTCATACAACGGCAGATGTTTACCTGCCCTGTTGATATAGTCTTGCGTGAAGACGGCTTTTGCTTTACCGATGCGCAAACGCGTGGCAATCTCGGCAGGTGCAAAACTATCGGCAATTCCCACGACAACACACCCCGCTTTAACAATGCCCAGATAGATAGCGACTGATTCGGCGTTCATCGGCATGTCGATTGCCACTGCGTCACCCTGTTTCAGTCCGATGTTCACAAGTCCGTTTGCGACTCGGTTGGTAAGGCATTCCAATTCGTGATAGGTAAGCGTTTTCAGGTTTTCGTCATTCTCGCGTTGTGTGATAATCGCAATAGCATCATCGGCGGTATTGAAGCAGCTTTCGACGATGTTGAGTTTAGCAAGTTTTGTTGCGATGCCTGTTGCGTCTTTTTGTGCTTCGGTGTGTGTGTCTGTTGCTTTGATGCCCAACATATCAATCATCAGCTGCCAAAATGTATCGCGATTGGCGACTGACCATGCGTGGAATTCGGGATAGGTCTTGATATGCAGTTCCGCCATTATACGGGTGATATTTGCTTTGGTGATGTCTTCGTCAGTTGGAAACCATGCCGGGGGTGGTCCGTACGTTGCGGTATCAAAACCTGCGTATACTGTCTCATACAGCAGTTGGTGGAGCATAAAGGGGTGTTGTGGCGTAAGGATATAGCGTGAAATTTCATACCAACAGGCTGTCGGAGATTGTGTTGGCAATATCCGGTTAACGGCTTCCGTTATTTCTGATGCCTCTGCTTCTTCTAAGCCCCAGGCAGTGAGTTGTTCAACGGTCAGCATAAAATAATGTTTCCTCGGAAGTATTAACCACTGGACAATTCACGTAAACGGTTAACAACCTTTATGACTTCATCTGCGACGATGTTGACCTCTTCAGCGGTGTTATAGCGTCCCAAGCCGAAACGAATAGCAGTCAATGCCAATTCATTCGGAATCCCCATTGCAACCAAAACATGCGATGCCTTCACCGATTCCGAGTCACATGCCGATCCGGTTGATACTGCGACGCTTTTAAGCCCCATTAGTAAGGCATGGCTCTGCACACCGGCAAAACAGAGATTCAAGTTGCCCGGTAGTCGATGTTCAGGATGCCCGTTGAGATGAATATCATCCAAGTGTGTGCTTAATTTCTCATGGAGTGCGTCGCGTAAAGTTGCTACGTGACTTTTTCCCGTCTCCGTATAGTTTTTAGAAAGTTCGCACGCTGCGCCTAAGCCGACGATCCCCGCGACGTTTAGTGTCCCGGGCCGAATTCCTGCTTCTTGTCCACCCCCATAAAAAAGCGAATGGGGTTGTGGACTGTTTCGCCGGACGTAAAGCGCACCGATCCCCTTTGGACCGTAAATTTTATGTGCTGTTAGAGACGCGAGATCCACACCGAGCATCTCCAGGTCTGATGGCAGCTGCCCGATCCCTTGCACCGCATCTGAATGGAAAAGTACACCGTGTTTGGCAGCGACAGCGGCAATATTGGTGATCGGATTTATCGTGCCAACCTCGTTGTTCGCATACATCAAACTCATCAGGATGGTTCTTGGGGTTATTGCTGCTTCAACATCGTCGGGACTCACCATTCCGTGTTTATCCACAGGGAGATATGTGGTCTCGAATCCCTCTGCTGCTAAAGCGTGGCAGGTATCGAGGATTGCGTGATGCTCTGCCGTGCTTGTGATAATGTGGTTGCCCTTTTCTTTACAAGCGTAAGCAATCCCCCTAATGGCGAGGTTGTCCGATTCCGTCGCGCCGCTGGTGAATATAATCTCTTCCGCTGAACAACCGAGTAATTCGGCGACTTGATGGCGTGCCTTTTCCACCGCATCTTTCGCTGTTACACCAAACGGATGTGTACTGGAAGCGTTGCCGAAATGCGTGGTGAGATAGGGTATTATTGCCGCTAACACTTCGGGAGCAATTGGCGTTGTGGCATGGTTGTCCATGTAGATGAGGTTATTCACGATGGGTGTTCCTAATGCAACGAGTGAAAATTGTATCCTTTGAAAACGGGCGAGGTTACAAACCTCGCCAGCGGGGAAATGGTTCAATTAAAGGCGTTCGCGGAACATGTCAATCATGCCATCAGGTGGGTCGAACGGCAATTCGACGACGGTATTTGTCAGACCGCTGTAGTAGATACCCAATAAAAGATTGAATTCAGCGAGAGATTGCTTCAGGTGCGTCGGATGGACTTTGCTCTCGTCGTCAAGCCACTCGAACACTGCATCGGTGAGTCCGCCTTGCGCAATGACATCTTGTGCGCCGTAGCTCAGGTCGCCGCCTTCATAACCGCTACCGGGTAGATTCCGTTCCCAGCTTTCAAACCGCCAGTGTACGAACCCTGTTTCGCCGAACACGCATACGCGCTTATGCCGGTTGTTTCCGGTATCGGGAAGTACACGTGGTGCCATCTCCGGTCCAAATGCGACCGAGACCTGTACGCCGTTTGCGTAGGTCACAAGTGCCGTAGCGTTTGCGGGTGAGGGTTGTGCCGAGTCGAGTTGTCCCGCGCCGGAGATTTGTCCTTGCACCTTCACTGGACGAGAGTTGTCAATATAAGAAGACACGAGTTGTAGGACGTGCGGAGCTTGGTCAACGGGTGGGTTGCGTGCGCTCGCCTCAATAAATTTGATTGCACCGATTTTTCCTTCAGCGACATCCTGCTTGAGTGCAAGGTTCTGTGGATGGAAATTGAGTTGTGTGTTGACGACGAACTTCGTTTGGGTGCGTTCCGCAAGCTCGGAGATTTGCCGCCAATCTTCACTCTCAACAGCGATCGGTTTTTCGACAATTGCTGCAGGCACGCCGTGTTCGGATGCCTTGTTCATCAGAGGATAGCGGATGCGTTCGTTGCTGCCACGTAGTACTGGCGCGGTAACAATGTGTAACAGGTCCGGTTTTTCTTTAGAGAGCATTTCATCGAGATCGGTATAACGGGCATCAATCCCGAATTCATCACCGAAGTTATTAAGAAGATCTTCCTGCATATCACAGATAGCGGCGAGTTTTCCGCCTTTGACGTGTTGATATGCGCGAGCGTGGCCACGTGCACGTCCACGACATCCCAAAATCGCACTTTTATACATAATTTTCTCCTGTGTGAAACCCGATTCAATAGACGTGGTGAGAACCACGCTATAGTAGGTGTAACTTAAAAGTCCATTTCATAGGCATTGTATCTCAGTCGTGGTTTTAAAGCAACGTTTTTCGCAAAATTCTGGTGTAAAGAAAAACGGAAATGCGCTATAATATCTGGTAAAAGCGAAATAGACTGCGGAGGAAAAGATGCGACATTATGTTTTGATTTTTCCGGTACTCTGCACCGCTGTGCTCTTTTTCGGATGCCAATCCAAAGTATTGCAGATGTTGATCGAACCACAGGAATTTCATAACTATGCTGTCACGGAATGGGTCACCTGTACTTCACCGGAGATGATAGACGGCGATGTGAAGACGAAAGGATACGCCCAAGGACGGTGGATTCATCTAAATTTTCCGACTCGAAAAGCCATCCATCGAATCACCATACGCGGGACTAACATCACAAGGGCTTTGATATATAAGAAATTAGAAGGCGAAGGACGTTGGCACGCAATTCAACAGATTGAGTACAACGAGAGTCCGGTCATTGATAGGCGTATCAGTGGTGTTGTGACGGATGCAATCCGCATCTACATCAGTGGCACCACCGATGATGAAAAGAAAGCCAATCAGTATGATCCGAGACGTGGCGAGATCGTACCGCAAATAAAGTTAGGTAGAGCTTTCGCACACGAAATAGAAGTCTACGGGTTTGTCTCAAAGGAGGGGTCCCCATAGCGATTAGCGTGTGGGGTGAACAATAATGAAACGCTTAATTTTTGAAGATATGTATAGTTGGGGAGTCTTTAGTCCGGAGCGGCAGATAGACTTTAACGGGCATTTGTGGGTCCGCCCTGACGGAAATATTCTGATAGATCCGGTCCCGATGTCCGATGCTGACCGGGAACACTTGACGGCACTCGGTGGCGCAAAGTCCATTGTGCTGACCAATGCGGATCATGAACGTGAGGCGGCTCTCCTTCAGGAATGGACGGGTGCCGACGTAATTGTGCATGAAGCCGATGCGGACGCTCTGGGCATCACACCGACGAGAACGGTGCGCGACCGCGAAGCGATTGTGCCGGGCCTACATGCTATCCATCTCAATTATGGGAAAAGTCCTGGTGAAATTGCACTCTACTTTCCAGAAAGACAGACCGTCCTGTTCGGAGATCTCGTCGTAGGTGAACCGATGGGGGCGTTGACTTTACTGGCTGATGCTAAATTGGACGACCCATCTAAAGCCGCACTTGAACTCCGCAAAATTTTAGCACTCCATTTTAACACAATTCTCGTCGGTGATGGGCACTCCATTTTTAAAGATGCGCGTCAACACCTCATTGATTGCCTGCAAGCGCGGCGCGATATCTATGTCAACCGTATTCATATTGATGAAATAGAGTGGCACTATAAGAACTCACCACATCCTTACGACTTTGAGGACAAAGACATTGACCCGCTCATCGGTGGTAGAAATTTAGGGTATCGCGTGATCCGGCTCCATCCGGGCAAGATGAGTTTCCCGATGCATTTTCACAACTTCGGTGAGGAGATGTGCTATGTGATGGAGGGTGCCTGCACACTTAAAACTCCACGCGGCGATGTAGAAGTAACGGAAGGGGATTTCATCGCGTTTCCGCCCGGCACGGTCGGGGCGCATAAGTTCGTGAACAACACAGATGCTCCCGTTGCGTTCTTGATTCTCGGGACAACCACGCCACACGATGTGAGTGAATACCCAGATTCCAATAAAGTGTTGCCTTATGTCGTCGGGAAGATCTACCGTAAAGACCCGAGCCTGAGTTATTGGGATGGCGAGGTTTAAGAAAGTACGCCGTAGGTCGAGTTAAATCAACTCACCTACGTTCTGCGTCCTCTTTGGTTCTCTTTTGCCCGCATATCCGCCAATTCTGGATCGACGATCGCACGCAGGGCAACTTCCATTTCACCAAGTATAGCAGCGTATTCAGGCTTCGATGCTAAATCGTCGTTTTCCAAAGGGTCAGCCTTCACATTGAACAATTGCGGTTCGCTCCCGACGTAATAACACAATTTGTAATCCTCGCGCTTGAGCATGAAACCGGCGTTAAGCATACCCATGTGATGGTATTCTGAGAAGACAGTGCGCGTTGTTTCGTCTGAATGGTGTCGGGCTATTCCCAGCAAACTGTCGCCCGGTAAATCAGAGGGTGTTTCCGAACCAGCGATTTCCAATAAGGTCGGTAAAACATCTACTAAAGAGACGTTTTGCGCCACGCGAGCGGTCCCGCCCGAAGGTAGACGCAGCATCAATGGCACTTTCACTGCAGGTTCATAGAAGCACTGCTTCTGCCAGATGCCGTGGTGTCCAGCCATCTCGCCGTGATCGCTGGTATAGATGACAACCGTATTTTCAGACAGTGGCGACGTATCAATTGCCTCAAGTATCCTTCCTATTTGAGCATCAAGGGACGAGACAAGCGCGTAATAGGAGGCTAATGCACAACGCACAACGGCTTCAGGTGGTGGAATGTCATTCCGCCACGCCCAACGGTGGTGTTGGATTATGGGGTGTTGGGACTCAAGCGGTTCGTTCCATGTGGCAGGTAGTTCAAGCGTGTCCGGGTCATACCATGAGAAAAACTCAGGCGGTGCAATCAGTGGAAAGTGTGGGTGCATGAATCCGCAATAGAGCAGGAACGGTGTGTCGTCTGGTGAAGCCGCTTTCTCACGAAGGAAATCAACTGCCAAGTCTGTGACGTTTCGGTCATATCGCGTGTGTTCGTGGTCCCCGGGTCCGCATTCAGCAACATGTGAATTGGAACCTCGACGCTCGTCCGGAGTGCGCCGTGGTGCTCGTCCACTTGCGTTGCACCACCGCGGTAGGTCGTCCAGCAAGCGATCGGAAAAGCCGAGGAGTCGGTCAGACCCATTGAAATGTGTGCGTCCGCACAACACGGTCTCATAACCCGCCTCCATCAAATAGTCACCCCACGTTGGGTACCGTCGATCCGCAATCGCCCCCAAATCCCACGCTTCAATCTGATGTGGATAGCGTCCCGTGAGTAGTGACAAACGCGAAGGGGTACAGATTGGGCTATTGCAATAGGCGTTGTTGAAGGTGTAACTCTGCTCGGCAAGGCGGTCAAGATAGGGAGTTCGTACAACCGGATGCCCACTATTTCCCATCATAGTGCTGGTGTGTTCATCTGAAAATAGAAAGACGATATTCATCAATACCTACGCTACTCCGTTCGCTCCAAAACCTCACAACATACAATTCTCCGATAGTATCTTGTAGAAGTATATCCGATTTCGAGAAAGAAAGCGACAACTTTTTTACCTACCGCTATTATAGTAAAGCCCAAAAATACATTGACATTTTAGTGCCGTAGGTTGGGTAGAACGGAACTGAAAAGGGACATGTGGATGTTCCAAATACCCTTGAAATCCGACCTGTCGTCATATCCACTCAAGAACGCAGTGAAACCCAACTTCATACCGCCATAGTCTCGGATACTTGAACGGAATTAGGCGTTTTGGACTTGCAAAAAGTTGTTAGAAAGTGCGATAAACCGTTGTA
>JAKZUG010000409.1:0-2589 GCA_047516705.1 Candidatus Poribacteria bacterium
ATCATGCTGTGGTTCGGTTTGTAACCGACAATGGGGTCGATAGATATACGCTTGAACGGATACTGAAGGAACGCTATGCCGTCAGCATAAATGTTCCAGATTATGCCGAACTCACGCGACACACCACAAGAGAACACGCAGGACGTTTTTCTACATTCAAAAACGAGGAACTCCTCGCACTCATATCAATGTTTGAGGAATTTCCAAGAGGCATGCACAGAGTGCAGGGTTTAAACTATCTTGTCAGACGCTTAGACGGCACCCCTCATCCGACACATCCCACCGCGGACGCAGTTGCATGGACAGGTGCTGGCTACATTGAATTCATGGAATCTGCTTTTAAAGAAAAAGGATTAGACTCAATTCATCGCTTGATTCTACACGAAAAGGCACATTTTTTATGGGAATACCTCTTTGACGACCAACTCAAACAGGATTGGATTGAACTCGGAGGATGGTTTGAAAACCCAAGTGATCCAGACGGATGGTCAACAACAAAGCAGGTCGAATTTGTATCTGCGTACGCCCATGGCAAGAATCCAAATGAGGATATGTCGGAAAGCATCAGTCATTACATTGTAAGACCTGATAAATTGCGTTCGCGTTCCCCCGCCAAATACGAATTCATTCAGAATCGGATTATGCACGGAGCACGGTATATCTCAAAGATACGTGAAGACTTGACATTTGAAGTCTATAATCTCTATCCTGATTACGTCTACCCGGGGCGGATCATACGGGTAGATATACAGGTAGAAGGGGAACCTGAAGAAGATAAGCAGATAACGATAGAGATTGAAATTCACGGAGAGAGCGATTTTGACGCTGCACTGGGATTGTATTTCAGGGCTGTGAGTGAAAAAAGCACTTACTTTGACATCGGACTTTATCCTATAGATTCTCACGGAAACCGAATTCCGTTGAGTCATATGTTTAGAGGCTCTGTTCAAGTATCAAAGTACGCCGCGAATGGTTACTGGGTGCCAGACTCGGTTAATTTGAGGGATGCAAACAGCAATGAGCGACATCAATCTGCACAAACCGATTTCGGGTGGAAACTCTATATCAATAACCCTCTTGTAGATTGTGATCCTCCAGAATATATCACAAATTCAATGAATCTCTCTTTGGCACGGGGTGAGGAAAACGGAAGACCTTATCATCTTATTACCGCTCGGTGGCAAGTTGTTGAAAAAAACGGTATAGGGCATGTTTATACAGAGATGAACGATGACAATCCTGAAACTTATGTCTCAGCGTGGAATTACGGTGAATATAATCCGCAAACAGGCCAAGCGAGTGTTGAACTCATTGTTCCAGACTACTACCAAAGTGGGACATACTCAGTTAACTTCCTCGCAATGAGGGATGTAGCCGGTAACTACCGAAACGTGTTCTTTACCAATACTGATCATCATCTTGGGGCCCTCGCAGATATTAGGCTTGATGAACCGCCTGCTACCATTGATATCCAGACCAAAAATCCTGATAGTACCCCACCTGTCCTTGATTTAAATCAAATTACAATCAAAGCGGAACCGACAAATCCAGAATCACCAAACGGGGAAACACGCGTTGACATTACTTTTAGAATTAAGGATGATATCAGCGGATATAAGCAAGGAAATATACGCCTACGTGATCCACAAGGCACAATGCATACTTTTTACCATTCTGATGAAGATATTTGGAAGGTTTATTTTTCACGAGATCCGACCTTCTATCAGACTTATCATCAAACAATTCTCTTGCCTATTGGCAGTGCCCCGGGCACATGGGGACTTGCTGAGATGGTTTTATTTGATAAGGCAGGTAACAGACTCCAAGCAGACTTCACTGAAATTGTCCGTTTTGAGGTGAATGATGCCCCTATCTATGCCAAATCGGATGTCAATCAAGACGGAACAGTTAACATTCAGGATTTAGTGATCGTCGCGAATCAGATTGGACTTCCGGGTGCTGCAGATGTAGGAGTAAACGCAGACATCAACGCCGATGGTGTTGTTGACATTTTGGATTTAGTGCAGGTCGCTAATGATATCGGAGAAGGTTCGCCAGCTGCGCCTGCTATCAATGCTCCAACTGCAGAACAGGTTCAAAGTTGGTTGACACAAGTCAGACGAATTGACGATGGGAGTCCAGACTTTCGTCGGGCTATCAGTGTGTTAGAAGCCCTTCTACGCACTGTGCTCCCAGAAACGACTGTATTATTGCCAAACTATCCCAACCCTTTTAACCCAGAAACGTGGATACCCTACCAGTTGGCGAACGCCAGCGATGTCCAGATTACCATTTATGATACGAAAGGCATCGTAGTTCGGACGTTAGCACTTGGGCATCAGGCAGCGGGGTATTACACCGATAGAAATCATGCAGTGTATTGGGACGGTCACAACGGTTTAGGTGAAAATGTTGCGAGTGGTGTCTATTTCTATCAATTACTGACAAACGATATGTCGCTCACGCGCAAAATGGTTATCCTGAAGTAACGATTAGCGTTTCGTTTTTTTAGCCATTGAAGATCTGTTGCCCCAAATCCAATAGTTATACTTAACGTGAGTTTGAAAAAAGTTTATAAGTTAGAAAAGC
>JAKZUG010000410.1:0-15839 GCA_047516705.1 Candidatus Poribacteria bacterium
AACCTGTTCAACGTCGCCGTGCTTTCCTGCGTATTGCCGTGAGAATTTCGTCTTACGGGGCAGAATATCCTCTACCACTCCTTCCTCTGCATCAAGTTGCGTGAAGATAACTTGGTCACCGACAGCAACCGGATCTGCGTATAGCCTACGTCCAGTTTCTGAGCGATGTTTCCGTTTGAGGGTGCCGCGGAGTGTACATCGCAGGATAATATCATCGTGCTTAACGTCATAAAACCCTGTTCGCGCCCGGATGACTCTACCTTGTTCATGTGTGAGGATAACACCACCTCCAAGAGTTTATCAGATGTAAGCCTTCATCGTTTTCAAAGCGATCTCAATATTTTCATCAAAGTTGTCAAACTTGCATTCGCACGAGACGCGACCGTTATAGCCCGCTTTTTGGAGCGCGGTAAAAAAATCTGTAAAATCAAAATCGTCATTTCCCGGGTAAGAGCGTTTAACAGGTTCCGCGATGTGAACATGCGCGAGCCACTCAGCAGCGTCGATGGTATTTTGCATCGGTTCTTCTTCCTGCCAGATATGATAGAGATCCGCCAATGCTTTGATGCCTTTACGATTCACCCGTTTTGCCATGGCAACCCCATCCGCGACGGTTCGGAGGATATTACCTTCTCGCCAGCAAATCGGTTCAATTACGATAATCATATTGTGTGCTTCGGCGTGATCTGCAGCCATATCAAGAAATTCGGCGATCTGTGCCAATGCCCGTTCGCGCGAATAGCCTTCCGCTATACTTCGAGAACCACTACTCCCATAAACGATCACTTCACCGCCAATTTCACTGGCTCTGCGGCATGCAGTCTCCACATAGCGAGACAAACGTAGAAAATCTACGGTATCGCCTACCACGCGTAGATCGCCAGGGATAAACCCCGCGTAGGATTCAGGCTTTAAGGGGGCTTTTGCCACCAGCTCTCGAATTTTCTGAAATTCGGCTTCGTCCGACTCAGGTATCAACGCAGAACGTACCCCTAATTCGATGTAATCGTACCCAACTTCTGCGAGCCGATTGACATTTTCTAAACTGGTACAGATCCCAAATCGCATGTATTAGCTCCTTCTCACGTGTGTGCCTAAAGAATAGAAATAAATGAATGTAAAATACTTTCAATAACAATAATTAACAGTGCTACGAGGTATGTATTCAAAAAACTGTTAAGTTCAAAATCTGAGAACCGCTTTATTTGCAATTCCGAAACTCTTCCGGAGCATGCAAAAAGTAGCAAGATCATAAAATTCTGTTACTTTTCCCGCTGATTTTCCCTAACGTTTTCCATGATATTTCCTTTATTTTCCAAATCGGCGTTTGCGTTGGCTGTAGGCGCGCAAAGCACGGAGGAAGTCAATTTTCCGGAACGAGGGCCAATAGGTGTCGCAAAAATAGAATTCCGAGTAAACGCTCTGCCAGAGTAAAAACCCGGATAGACGTACCTCTCCGCTAGTGCGAATGATTAACTCAGGGTCTGGGAGATTCGAGGTGTATAGATATGGTGTAATCTTGTCCACAGTGAGTTCATCGGCAATTTGACGAACCGATTTTCCACTGTCACTTTCGGCTTTTAGGTGCCCCCGAAAAGCCTCAATGATTTCTTCGCGTCCTCCATAAGCGACAGCGATATTTAAGATGAACTTTTCGTAATGTTGTGTCGCTTCTTCTGCTTCCCGAATCGCTTCTTGAAGGCTCGGAGGTAGCAGTTCTATTTGCCCCATTGCGCGCACCTTAATCTGGTTCGTATGGAGCCCTTCAATTGTAGCCAGTTCACGCATCTTTCCTTCAATGAGTTCAAGAATACCTTCGACTTCGTGGGCTGCGCGTTTGAAGTTATCAAGCGAGAAAATCCATATTGAAAAAATCTCAACCCCGAGTTCATCGCACCAATGGAGTACTTCTTCTAATTTGTTTGCCCCTTCATGGTGCCCTTTGATAGCATTCTCAAGTCCACTGGCTTTGGCGTAACGGCGGTTCCCGTCAAGGATTACACCGATATGACGTGGAATTTTCCATGTGTTTGCTTCCGATTCCAGACGCCGCTGGTAAGCCTTATAAAAAAATTTCTCAATTTGTCTTTTAATGTAGCGGAATGGCTTCATGTTTACATCCTGATTTGTTGCCGTAAGTTGCAATTAGAACACAATTTACAAGCACGTATGACACATTCTATTATAACACGGAAAAGTTGTTAAAATAAAGTGTATTTTTTTTTGCTGTCTTGATTGACTAGGAACTTCAAATCTATCAGCGGATTCAGGCTTTAAATGGTTGACATGTTATAGGCGTTGTGATACATTTGTGTAAAAATATTCATTAGGGTGCTGTCAGGCGTAACTTTAAGAGGCATCACTCACCTCTCGGTTCACCCCCGGAATAAATAGAAATCATTACGCGTTCATTGGAGTCATGTTTTATATGGAAGTTGAAACTTCCGCATCGTCAGCGTCATCACAAATTCCTGCCCACGGTGTTACACTCAAATCTATTCTTATTGCTGTTATCCTAATACCGATTAACTGCTATTGGGTCATTGAGATGGAGGTGATTCGGTATTCGGGTCACCCTGTGACGATCTCCCTGTTTTTCAACGTAATTTTCAGTCTGTTCGTGGTTATCGGTGTGAACCAATTATTGCGCCGTTTTGTGCCGAATATGGCGTTAGTCCAGAGCGAATTGGTGGTTGTTTACCTGATGCTGTCTATTGCTTCGGGTATCACTGGACACGACATGCTTGAAATTTTGGTGCCGATGTTAGGGCATGCATTCCGTTTTGCTACCCCGGAAAATGAGTGGCAGCAGTTGTTCGTACCATTCCTCCCGGAGTGGCTTACTGTTAGCGATCCGTCACTTTTAAGTGGATATTATGAGGGTGAGTTGCCCCTCTATACAGCTGAGACATTGCTCGGATGGGCGACACCTGTACTTTGGTGGACTGCTTTTATTACTGTGTTGATTTTCGGAATGCTCTGCATCAATATAATTGTCCGAAAGCAATGGATTGAACATGAAAAATTAAGTTATCCGATAATTCAACTCCCGCTCCAGTTAACAGAGACACCACAAAATCGTCTTTTTCAGAACAAATTAATGTGGCTCGGTTTTGGAATTGCTGGCGCGCTCGCCCTCTGGAACGGAATCAACTTTTTGTTTCCGATCTTACCCGAATTACGAACCCGTGTCCGGAGTGTCCAAGTCTTTACAGAGAGCCCTTGGAATGCTATGGGCGGAATCCCGTTTTCACTGTATCCGTTTGCAATCGGGCTCGGTTTCTTTATTCCCTTAGATCTTTCATTCTCATGTTGGTTTTTCTTCTGGTATTGGCGGTTTATGCGTGTGCTTGGTGCTGCACTTGGTCTACGCACCCTACCTCGCTTTCCATATATGAATGAGCAAGCAGCAGGTGGTTACCTTGCGCTGTGCGTTTTGGCAATTTGGGCAAGTCGTAGGCATCTATTGCACGTTGCGAAAACCGTTGTGGGGGTAAAAACCGAACAGGACAGTGCTGTCGTCAGTGCTTCAGGGCGCGAAACGCAGGAAGCGATGTCCTATCGCGGTGCAACGCTCGGTCTTATTGCGGTAATGGTATTCCTTGTGCTTTTCTGCTACTATGGCGGAGCTGAGCTTTGGGTGATGTTTGCATTTTTTGTTATCTATTACATGATTTCGATCGCCATAACCCGGATGCGCGCCGAACTCGGTACACCTGTGCATGATCTGCACTATTCCGGTCCTGATGAAATTCTGACTCGGACTGTTGGGACACGTCAATTGGGAAGAGACAACCTCATTATGTTCTCTATGTTTTGGTTTATTAATCGTGCACATCGGAGCCATCCAATGCCGCATCAGTTAGAGGGCTTTAAAATCATGGAACGATCAAACATGACGATGCATCGTATCGTCTTCGCCTTAACACTCGCGACCGTTTTGGGTTCGTTGGCAGGATTTTGGGCATTAATTGATCGCGGCTACCGATTGGGGATGGAAGTGCGCGCTTATTGGCCCTCTCTGAGTGCTTTCGGAATAGAACCGTATCGCCGTCTTGCGGGGTGGTTGCAAGCCCCTGAAGAGACACTCATCGCTGAGAGTGGATTTATGGGTATCGGTTTCCTGCTGACGACAGTACTAATGTTCTTCCGGATGCGATTTGTATGGTGGCCCTTTCATCCTGCCGGGTTTGCTATCTCTACGAGTTGGGGTATGAATGTTACGTGGAGTTGTCTTTTCATGAGTTGGTTAATCAAATGGCTGATCCTTCAATATGGTGGTGTCGTTCAACATCGGAAGATAGCGCCCTTCTTTTTAGGGTTAATCTTGGGCGAATTTATAATCGGTAGTCTTTGGACGATCCTCGGGATTATCGCTGGAATTCCGACCTACGGATTTTGGGTATAGTCGTTATCTGGAAGCACGTCTCACGGTTCTAATGCCTCTTCTTAATCATCGTCCGGGCGGGAGTTTATTGCCAGATTTAACGGCAGTAGGAACAACGTCAGACTAAACAAGAGCGTCCATTGCCATTCCCACTTAAAGGGTGCCATTCCTAAAAATTGCGCGACAGGTTCAACATAGAGTGTTGTCAGGTGAAGTGCGATAACGACGAGGGAGATGGCGATGAGCCAGGAATTCGCGAACATTCTTTGAAATAGTGATTCCCATGGATACCGTAAAGCTTGCCAACATGTTGCCAACTGCGTGAGAATGAGTGTCGTACATACTACTGTTCGTGCTACCGTGATATCAGGGGAAATTGGAGTCTGAGCATTTCCGACTGAGAACACCTCACTCATTAGTGTTGAAACACCGAGCGTGTCCGACAATGCGGGGGAACGCCACAACATAAAGAAGAAGGGGATGAGTGCCATTAGGCTAATAGTCAAGGCACGGCAAATAATGTCCATGCCTGTTGTTTTTGAAAGAAAACGTGCCCTTGAAAAGAGAGTCGGACGGTGGTGTTTTTCATCAGCAAATATCTGTTCCGTGCCCATACCGAATGATGGTAGTAGGGTTGTGAGAAATTGCACCCAAATTATCTGCGTTAGTGTCAGCGGCATCGGCATTTTATAAAGGTAATGTAGTAGCGTGCCAATAGTGAGTGTGAAGAGTAGTGAGAGTGTACAGGACAAATTCCAACGTAGAAATCCAGCTGCGTTGTGATACGCCTCACGTGCATGAAGCAGCGAGTCCTTTACGGCTTGAAAGCCTTTAGTGCTGATTAGCCCGTCGGCAGCGGCTTGAACGACGTGTGATGCGTGAGTACTATCAGCGAGCGCGATATCAGAGACAATCATTGCGCGTAGATCGGTTCTATTTTGGCCCAAAAACCCTACGGCGTGCCCTTGACGCTTCAGACTGAGAACGATATTTCGGCGTTGCTCCCAAGTTGGCTGGGAATAGGCGAGCCACTTTGCCGTTTCGTTGTCGATTTGTTCACGCGGGACTGCGTCAAGCTCTTCTTTTGATGCTACTGCTTTCCGGTTGTGAATAAGACCGAGGTCTTTCGCTAGGTCAACAGTTTCTTGCTCTTTGTCTTCCGAAATGAGGATAATTTTAAGACCGGTGTCAAGACTGGATTTCAGAACTGTTTTCGTTTCTTCATCATTGCTGATAGAGAAGCTCATAAACCCCAAAAAGATAGGATTGTCTTCCATTTCTTGTGGCTTCAGAATAACATCAGAGGAGTGAAAGGCAACACCGTAGACCTGGGCTTTGGTGCTGAGCAAATAGTCTATGATCTCATGGTACATTTCGTACTTGTCGTCTGAGAGCGGTGTAATTTCGCCATTAATGAGTACGGAACCACAAGTATCAAGTACTGTCTGTGCATCTCCAAAAATGACATTAAGATAGTCTTCTGGAGCTGACTCAAACACTTGCATCTGGTACTCGTAGTTACGTGTGGAAGGGTAGGCATCCACCAAAGGGAGTTTAGCCTTGATACTCTCAAGTTGATAGCCGAGTCTGTCCATGTTCTTTTGGATGGTAGCCTTAGGTGATGAGGCTGCCTCGTTAGTCTCGGCTTCCGAAGTTGCTGCGATATTAGAAGTAGCTGCGTTAGGTATATTCCGTCCGTCAGAGGTGGCGAGCCCAGCAGTAAAAACTAAGTGAGGAGCACCTTGAGGAATTTTCCCGCCTGGTGGTATCGCTGCGACGGCTTTTTGTCGTTCTGCGGTGGAAAGATTTTTCAGGGAATCCAACCATGTGTGCCACGTATTACCATCAACGAGTTGTTCATCAACGAAAAGACTTGAGATCGTTAGTGCGCGTGTAGTAGCAAGTCCGTTTTCATTTGCACAAAAGGTGGTGATGCGGCTCAACTTTTCAAGGCTACGTGAATCGCGTAGTGTGACCCCTTTTTCCATTAATTTTTGGGCATGTTTAGAAAATGACAATCGTAGCAATCCAATAACATTGTCTGGTGCGGATGCAAGTACGAATAGCAGCCCCAGAAGGATTAGGGACTGCCAATCTGTAACCCGATTCTGATATTCAAACCACCAACCGATTGCTACAGCTATAGATGCAATAACTATACCTACTATCTTTATTATGGTATGTAAATCACGTGTCTCGTTTTCAGCGAGGGTGTTCGCAATAGGCATTGAGCGTGCCTCTTGGCGCTGCTTCCATATTTCTATCTGTTTTCCGGTCTTCACAACGATTGCGAATGCATGTCCCGCTACGACGTATGTCCCACCAAATGCCATATTTTTCTGTTTTTCTGGTGGTAAGGCAGGTTCTGGAATATCGGTACCTATCTTTTGTACGGGACCCTCGGTCCCGAAGAGTGCCGATTCATCGATCATAAGCCCTTCAGATTCAATGATTCTGGCATCAGCAGGCACGTAATCACCTGGAGCCAACGAGAGTAAATCGCCTGGTACAATGTCCTCGGGTGCACATTTTCCAAATTTTCCTTGTCGAATAACTTTGATGCTATGCACCATGAGTTTGTTGATATTGGCATTACGACTGCGAACGCGATACGCTATTGCACACGCGTACGCGATATGGATAACCAAAACTGCTGCGACAATACCTACTGTATGAAGGGTAAGACTACTCGTGCCACTGGAAAAAAAAGCAACCAAGATGACTGTTGCGAGTGCCAAAACGATGATACGCCATGTCAGTAGCGGTTCCAGAAACGCCTTAAGGGGAAAGACCTTTTTCTCTGAACCCAACTCGTTTTTGCCGTACTGCGCTTTCGCTTTCTCAACAGCTTCCGCGCTCAACCCTTGGTCCATGTTAGAGTTGAATTTGTTCAGTATTGATGCAATGTTTTCTGTATGAAAATTTGACATCTTGTTATTAGCTTTCAGTATTTATGGTGATATATGAAAATATGTAGATATCTGCTGGTAGACCCGCTTCCAAAGCGCGCTGATCAATGGTACATCGTTAACTGTAAAATCTACTATAGTTCCAAAACGGAACTTCCAAACTAAAATTCCTTAGCGCATAGTTTTCAAATTAATTTTCAATTATTGGTTCTCAGGTGTTCTCAACGTGAAGCGTCGCGCCATCAACATCCGGTTTTAGAATTTTAATATCAGATGCAATTTGATGTTTTCTGAAGGCAGACTGCATCTGTTCAGCCACGTGTTCTGTATGCTCCAGACAATAGGCTGCGACAGTCGGTCCCGCGCCACTCAAAGCGACGCTGAGTGCACCAGCGGTGGCAGCTGCATTTGCGACATCATCAAACCCTGGAATCAGCGAGGTACGGTACGGTTGATGCAATCTATCCTTCATGGCGACGCGTAACATTTCAAATTGGCCTGTGGCAATACTAGCGATTAACAACGTACTTCGACTTGTATTGTATATGGCATCAGCGAAACTTACTGATGTTGGTAGCACCCCCCGCGCTTGTTCCGTTGATAGTGGGAAATCCGGAATTGCAAGCACGACCGAAAGCACAGGTGGACATTCCAATCGAACCGTATGCACTTGGGCATTCTCCTGCGCTGAGACGACGAGGCCGCCGTACAATGAAGCAGCAACGTTATCGGGATGCCCTTCCAGTTCCGTTGCAAAATTGAGAAGTTCTACGTCAGAAAATGGAGAGTTGCACAGCACATTTGCCGTTAGCAACCCGCCAAGAATGGCTGTCCCACTACCTCCTAATCCACGGATCGCAGGTATTCCATTCACTATCTGCAATTTGAAGCCTTTTGGACGTTTGGTGCCACTTCGGTCAAAGACAAGTTCTACTGCTTGAAAGGCGATGTGTTCTGATGTACTTGGTATTTTATCTGCGTCTACGCCACTAACAACGACCTGGGAGTCGGTTTCGATGGCTTCCAACGTAATTTTGCTGTAAAGTTGGAGGGCAAGCCCTAGCACGTCGAACCCAGGTCCGAGGTTTGTTGTACTTGCTGGGATACGTGCGGTAACTTTCTGGTTAAAAGTACAAGGCATACAAGAAATTCCTGTTATGAGTTGTCAAGGCTCAGTTATCAGTAAGTAGAGCAGTTCTCCTTTTGAGGACTGATGAAAGTGCTACAATTTTGAGATAGCAGTTTCGATTCTACCTAACGCCTCTTGGATATTTTCTAAGGAGTTAGCGTACGAAAGCCGGAGATATCCATCACCATACTTACCAAAGGCGGTCCCGGGTAAAAGCGCAACGTCTGCCTCTTCCATGATGTAATCGGCAAGTGCTTCACATGAAACGGGCAATTGCGTCACGTTTGGAAACACATAAAATGAACCGAGGGGTTTGATACAACTGATGCCGTCAATTGCATTCAGTCCATCCACAATTGCGTCACGTCGTTTCTGAAATTCTGCAACCATTTCCGTAACAAAGGTTTGGGGTCCTGTCAAAGCCTCTATTCCAGCGAGTTGTGTGAAGGTGGCAGTACAGGAGTTTGAGTTAATAGTTAACTGCGTGATCTTATCAGCGATTGCTTGGGGCGCAATGCCGTAACCGAGCCGCCACCCTGTCATCGCGTAAGTTTTGGAGTGTCCTTCGATTAGAATTGTGCGTTCCTTCATACCGGGGAGGCTGAGGACGCTGTGGTGTGTGCCCTCATAGAGGATGCGAGAATAGACTTCGTCTGTCAGCACATAAAAATTGTGTTTCTGTGCGAGTTCGGCGATTGCTTCAAGGTCTTCGAGGGTTAATGTCCCGCCTGTCGGGTTCTGAGGTGAATTGAGAATCAGCAGTTTTGTCCGATCAGAGATTGCGTCCACAAGGTCTTCGAGTCGGAACCGGAAACCTACCTCCTCGCGAAGGAGCAGCGGTACCGCTTTTCCGCCAATGAAGTCAATAACGGATTCATAGACTGGGAAACCCGGTTCAGGGTAAATCACTTCATCGCCATCGTCTATTAAAGCCAAGATAGTGAAGAAGATAATCGGTTTCGCACCGGGGGTTACTGTGACCTCGTCTGGGTGTATTGTAATCCCACGTGTGTCCGTTATATGCTGAGCGACGACCTCTCGAAACGCTGGCACGCCTGCGGATGGGCAGTAGCCGGTATGACCGTCCTTCATCGCTTTGTATGCTGCCTCAATGATGTTACTTGGTGTTGGGAAATCCGGCTGTCCGATCTCTAAGTGGATAATATCTTTGCCTTGTGCCTCGAGTTGTTTCGCTTTAGCAAGCACCTCAAATGCGGACTCTGTTCCCAATCGACTCATTCGCGTTGCGAATGTGGATGTTTCCAAAATTCTACCTCCGTCCATTAACCATTTCACGGATAACTCAATATTAGTTGTTCAACCTTCGCCAGCGAAGCCCATCAAGCCAAGCGTAATTTATTTTCCAAGCAAGATTACGCCGTTTCCACCAGTTAACCAGACCTGTTTGTCTAAAATGAAGACACTATTCATCCGGAACCGTTGGACCATGGGATCACCCGGATCCTGGACTTCCCAGTTTTTACCACCGTCATTGGTATGTACAATCACGCCGACTCCGAGATCCCCACCGACAGCCCAGCCCATATACTTATCAGCGAATCGGATGCTTCTCAGTGTTTCTTCGGTACCGCTCATCTGCACTGTCCATTTTTTGCCACCGTTGCTCGTGTGGAGGATAAGACCGTTTTCACCGACAGCCCAGCCGTGCTTATCATCTAAGAAAAAGATGTCTTCAAGCACATCTTCTGCGCCAGTCTCTTGTGCATCCCAACTCTGTCCGCCGTCCATCGTCTTCTGAATCACGCTACTTTGACTTACTTGGGGGACAAGGTGTACGCCAGCAACCCAACCTGTGGATTCGTCAATGAACTGAATGGCATTGTACATAGTTGCTTCGTCATCGCCAATAGCACCGATTTGTCCACCTTGAAGAACCTTCCAAGTACGTCCACCGGTCTTTGTTGAGAGAATAGTATCGTTTGCTCCGACAGCAAATCCGACATCTTTATTGACGAAGTAGATACCTTTAAGCGGGTTGTCAACTTTGCTCGTTTGTATTTCCCAATCTTTACCGTTAGTCGTGGCGACAATCTTGCCGTTTTCACCGATTGCCCACCCGTGATTTTCATCTAAGAAATAGATCCTGGCGAGTTGAGCATCAACATCAATTTCAGCTTTATTCCATGTTGCTCCGCCATCTGTTGTATATCCGATAAAACCGGGATAGTCCAGTTCTAACGGGGAGACACCGACTGCCCAACCATTTTTTGCGTTCGTGAACGAGATCGACATATAGTCACGAATTTCGGGGTCCTGTTTTTGAAGGATATCCCAATTTGCTGTGACAGATAAAGTAGTTACCAAGATGCCGACGATTGCGAGTAGTGTTATCCGCCAGAATGGGCGTGGCTCAAGCCTGTTCATTGTTATTGTATCTCCTTTTGATGTTGGGTTAACAGCATGCCCTTTTTGATGTAGTTTGCAGGGATCTGAAAATTGCTGTTAGAAAAAAATTTAATGCATAGTAACAAGCCAAAGGCTTGTGAAGTTAATTAAAATTATAATATAACCTCAAATTGGGAATTAAGTCAATAGTTTTTTCAGTTGAGGCAAGCTGCCCTACATTGTAAGCAGCGGCGCGCCGAAAAAATTTAACTGCTTTGTGCTTCTATAGTGGCGAGTCTCACCTTTGTTGCTACTTAGCGACAATTAGTGTACCTGTTTTAAAACTCTCCCCTACTTGAAGTTGGTAGACATAGACACCACTTTCCACAATTTCCCCTGCTTCATCGCGACCGTCCCAAATCACTTCCGTTTCACCAGGCAATGCTGTTAGGGTCTTGACAATCATTCCGTCAATGTCGTAGATGAGCACTGTAAATTCGCCAGAAGCATCTTCAAGCGCACGTGCGGGGAACACGACTTGATTGAAATCTTCATTTGGAGAAAGTGGGGTAAACGGGTTTGGATACGGTTTATCAAAAATACGAAGTTTTTTCTCTGTCGGTGGGGATGTGTTATCTGCTTCGTCAATTGCGATGACAGCGTAAGTAAAACTGCCTATGGACAATAGGCGGTCATCAATCAATTTGTATCCATTAATTTCATCTTCAGGTGTTCGTTGTAGCACACCATTGGATAGAGGTTCAAGTCCGTCGGTTTCGGATGAGCCGAACAGCACTCTATACTCTGTCACGTCACGACTGACACTCGGTTTCCACACAACTTCCACACCTTCGCTTGAGGTGGTAACGCTGAGCATCATCGGTGGTTTGGGAGCAGCAGTATCGGGTGATACGTCCACGGTCTGTATCGGGGAACGTTCCGATTGCAAGAAAAGCGTCTTGTAAGCTGTTATCTGGTACGTATGTTTTCCCGGGGTAACGTTTATATCTCGAAACGTGGTAGAGGAACGGTTTTCGACGTTAATAGATGGAGCATCGTTTCTGTCCCTATAGATAAAATAACCGTTGACATCAAGGTCAGTTGATTTCTGCCAGTGGAGTGTCACATCATTTTCACCGGTTGTATCGGCTTCAGCCGTGAAACCTATAACTGAGTCAGGTGGTACATTTGGAATTACCTGCAAGGTGAAATCGTCGTTATTGAGTTTCCCGTCTGCTTGTCCGGGTCGTATAAATTCACCGATAGGAGCATCATCACGATTGCGCAAGCGCGCTCTGAACACTGCCTCTAATGTGACAGTGTTCGGTGTTTGGCACTCAAAGGTAATTTCGTAGATCGAATTCTGGAGATCGTGGATGACATCTGCGAGTTCAACGCGCAGGACATTTCCGCCGGAGACCACTGCTCGGGCTACAATTTGGTTGCGGTCTCGCAAGATACCTTTGAAGTAGGACGATTGCGTCAGGAATCCGGATGGCATTGCGATTTCAATGGTTTTAATTTCTTCACCCGGTTCCGCGAGTGACCTGTCTATTACAAGCGTCACGATCAGTGGTACCGTTGAACTGGCAGGAACAACGCCTTTTGTTTCACCAACGACGTTTATTTCTCCAACAGAGGTAACCGCGCCATAACCGTTCATGGCGATAAATAGACTTACAATAAGTGTTAAAGTAATCACTATGTTTTTCATGAGGCATGCTCTTTTCTAAAGTATCAAATTGATGGAGAACCGGTGTGTTGTGTTGCCCTGAAAGTCTTCGCTTAGCAGTTGGAACCCGTAATCAATTTGGAGGGCGGCACTGCTGACCGAAAGTCTGGCACTTCCACCGAAACTCAAGGTCGTTGCAGAATTACCACCATTCTGTAACCCGTAACCACCACGGACAGCGATGGATTTATTCAACCAGACTTCTACGCCTGTGCGTACATAAATCTCTCCATTGCGAGATGCAACCTCGAAAGTTCCTAAACTCCCTTTCAATAAATTGCTGACCGCTGCGCCTTGCGCGCTCATCTCTGCGATAGATTCAAGTCTGTATGCTAAGCCTGCGCGGATGTTTAGAGGTACCGGGTCTGTCTCCTCGTCAGAGATACTTGTATCTGCAGGAAGTAAATTCTCTATGGATGCGCCGAGGCTCAAACTCTGAAACGGCTTTGCAATCACCCCAAGATCGAAAGAAACAGCTGAACTGGATGTTTGGGCGAAATATGGATTCTCGGCGACAAATTCGTTTGCCTCGTTAAAAGAGGTACGGAAGAGTTTCAGATTTGCACCGATTGCGAATTGTTTGAAAAGTGCATTTCCGTAAGAGATACGCACCGTCTGTTCATGGTAAACGTCGGAATCTTCTGCCAAGTCCCCGAAACTTGCTCCAATAGAACCTATTTTCCCAAAGGGGATAATACCACTAATCGCGTTATAGGTAATGAGTCCATTAAAACGCTGCGCGTGTGTTCCACCGAGGTGGGTCGCATCAATATATCCTAATCCTGCGGCGTTGTAGTTCGCCGCGTTGCTATCATCAGCGAGTGCGACGAATGCGCCTCCTAAACCTAACGGTCTTGCCCCAACGCCGATGTCGTTAAATGCAGCGAAGGTGACAGTTGGGGAAAGCATCGCGATAAATAGAAGCAGATGGAGTATGTGTTTCAATCTATCGTTTCCTTTATAGTCAATCATATAGTTTTGTTTTACTTCCGAATCGACATTTTCTGTGTCGCAAGCGTGGTAGGATTTTGATGGGAGACTCACTTTGACCCGCCAGTCATTGGTACAAAGCTGACAGGGGTGACCTCGCTCATCTGAATAGACGGTGTTGAGTTCTTTCCATTTTGAAAATCTTTCTGAATTAAAAGCAGGTTTTGTTCGGAGTCGCCGACCGGAATCACCATTCTACCGCCTATCGCGAGTTGTTGAATGAGTCGTTTCGGCACGTCCTTAGGTGCTGCGGCTACAAGCACAGCGTCATAAGGTGCGTATTCTTGCCATCCGTAATGTCCATTCCCTTTTTTGAGATGGACATTCTGATAGTTGAGTCCCTCCAATCGTGTTTTAGCACTTTCGGCAAGCAACGATATAATCTCAACAGAATAAACTTCTTTCGCCAACTCTGCGAGTATCGCTGTTTGATAGCCACACCCGGTGCCGATCTCAAGGACTTTTGATGTTGGCGTGAGTGCCAGCAGGTCTGTCATCAGTGCGACGATATACGGTTGTGAGATTGTTTGGTCGCAATCGATTGGTAGAGGTTCATCCTTATATGCCACATTGAGGTATTGAGGTTTTACAAAGAGATGTCGTTCTACCTTTCGCATGACAGCAAGTACTTGAGGGTTATGGATACCACGCGCTTCGATTTGGTTTTGGACCATTTTGCGGCGCAGCATTGAATAGTTTTTGGCAAAAAGCATTTTTAACTCTGCTCTGAGCATCAGTTTTAAGATTTTAGTCCAAGCATACTGTATTCTAATTACCCACGCTTATGTGATAAGGCATCAGGAGAAAAAGCCTCTGTTTTTTGATTATGTTTAAAAGTTTCGCGGTGGTATTCAAGCCTGCGTACCGCGTAATAAACCATAGCGGAGATTCGGTTTTCACAACATCGTTCTCCACATCACCGTTTCTAAGTCTGGTGCGAGATAGTGTCGTAAGTGGAAATAGCAGGTTACCGAATATTTGTGGCAGCCATGTCCTTTTAGGGAATTGGACTATTTCAAACGACTTTTCTCCCAATCCTGCGTGTTGCCGCGCAATTGCCAGTGCCAGACTTAAACCGCCTAACTCGTCTACAAGCCCGTTTTCCTTTGCTTGTCTACCCGACCAGATACGTCCCTGTCCGAGTCTGTCCACATCTTCTACGGTTAACTTCGTTCGTCCAAGTGCCACCTTTTTGATGAAGTCTTCGTAAATTTCCTGAACCTGTTTCTGCACGATTGCTTGTTCTACGGGTGGATAATCTCCGTAGTCTGTGTAAAAATCGGCGTGTTCACCGCGTTTGAGGATTTCTTTACGGATACCGAGTTTTTCATAGAGTCCTTTGAAACTATACTTGCCGCTGATAACACCGATGGAGCCGGTAATTGTTCCGGGTTCGGCGACGATAGTATCTGCGGGGACTGCTATGTAATAGCCACCTGATGCTGCGACATCGCCCATTGACACCACGAGAGGTTTGACCTCTCTAAGTTGCACCAATTCACGCCATATTGTGTCGGCTGCAGCAACAAGCCCGCCGCCGCTATCAATCCGCAATACAACCGCCTTGATGTCCTTGTCGTCTTTTACCTCTCTGATAACACGTACGATTGTATCTGCCCCCATCACTTGTGTACCCAAAAGCGGATCAATAAAACTATCACCTGTTAGCATCAACCCCTTCGCCTCAACGATTGCAACCTTCGGCTGTGGCACCTGCCAGTCCTGCATGTAGAGCTCACTATTCGCATAATCACTTAATGTCACTAAATCGGTGCGAGTATCTGTGAGTTCGGTTACAACATCAAGGAGTTCGTCTTCATAGGCGAGCCGGTCTACCAGTTCAGTAGCGAGTGCTTGACGTGCTGTGTAGGGTCCCTCATCGATCCGTTTTTTGACGTTTTTATGTGTCCATCCGCGACCTTCTGCGATTGTCTCTACGAGTTGTTCATAGAGATCATCAAGAATAATATTCTGGATTTCGCGGTGTGCTTCCGACATCTCTTGCCGTGTGAATGCTTCGGATGCTGATTTATATTCACCGATACGTTCAAGATTGGCTCTGATACCGAGCATGTCTAACGCACCTTTGAAAAAAGAATGTTCTGTTCGCAAACCGATCAATCGTACTTCGGCGGCAGGATGCATCAGGATGCCGTCGCACGTAGATGCGACGATGTAGTCACCGGTGGAGCAGTTAGAGAGATAGCAGAGTACAACACGTCCCGATTCCCTGAAGTCCAAGATAGCATCTGACATCTCTTGGAGTTGCGCGATGCCGTAATCGCTCCCGTTGATACGGATGAGAACACCAGCAACATCTTTGTCCCATTTTGCTATTGGGAGGAC
>JAKZUG010000411.1:0-3675 GCA_047516705.1 Candidatus Poribacteria bacterium
CACATCGACTACCCGTATTGGGCGATGCAAGCCCCTTTTCCGTCTGGTTCACTAACCGGACAAACAGTTTGGATGTTAGACGACTTCACGGAAGAAAACGGTGCCACGGCGTGCATCGCAGGTTCACACAAAACGCTCCGTCGTCCCGAATTGGGAGAAGCGGAAGGGCTTGAGATGAGTACCGCTGTTGCACCGAAAGGCTCTATCATGTTCACAAACGGCGCGATTTGGCATCAGTCACGCCCGAACCTAACGGATAAACCGCGCGTCGGGTTGCTCGGTATGTATAACAGATCGGTCATCTATCCACAAGAGGATATGCCGCGGCAGCTGACCGATGACGAACTGGCAGGCGAAAGCGATGCGCTCAAGCAGCTGCTGGGTAGAATTATCCCGTTCCGGGATCCAGATCACGGGCAGAATTGGCACCGTACGGATAGTGGATTTCGTCAAGCGTAGCAAGAATATATAATTCTGAATTATATACATTCGCGCATTTTGCTGCTGAAGTATTTTTATAAATTTAACTAAAGTTTGGACAATCTGAATAGTATTTCCACCAGTTCATCAACACTAGCGGCTGCTTTCACCGAAAACCTGTCTAATATTACGCGTTTTTGTTGCCTTGACCCAACTCATAGAAAAAGGCATTTCAAAACAGAAAACGCAGCCCCAGCGGGGCGGAATGTTTATAGAAACGCTATCTGGCCCCGATGATAGGTTCCCCAGAGGGGCGACATGTGTATAAAAAAGATGTTGAGTTTCGACAGATGCCTAAGGTATTTCTCAATCGAGTTTATCACCTAAGGATTCTCAAAAATTGTCCAAAGTTTAGTAACTTTAAATGAAAGCGGTTCATAAATCGGTAGTGCCAAGTGTACGAAGTACTGCGTATTGGAAACCTGCGGCAGACATTGTTGAACAGTTTACCATATATCAAGAAAAGAAACTTTTGACGACGGAGTACTGACTGCCGACGGCTGATTGCTGACCGCTTTAAATTTCACGGAGGGCATTTATGCCAATTGTATCTCATGTTGTTTTGAGAGAGTTTGTATATGACATATACCGCGGGGCTGGGGGCACAGAAGAAGACGCGCGCATCGTCAGCGACCACGTCGTCGATTCTAATTTAGCAGGCCACGATTCGCACGGTGTCATCAACGCACCCAACTACATCGGCGGCATGGCAGGCGGGCCCGCCACAGACAAGATGGAGATTGTCAGAGAGAGCGGTGCTGCCACCGTTATCAACGCTAATGGTGCACTCGGCATGGTTGCCGCACGGAAAGCGATGGAGATGGCTGTCGAAAAAGCAGGAAGCTGCACCATCGGTGCGGTCGGCTTGCATCGGTGCGGACACGCAGGACGGATGGGTGAATACCCACCGATTGCAGCACGTGCCGGTATGATCGGTATTGTCTTGCTCAACGGTGGCGGACGATTTATGCATCCACACGGCGGCACCTCTCGCAGGCTGCCCCCGAACCCAATTGCTATCTCAGTGCCACGTCAAGGTGGCGAACCGCTTCTTCTCGATATGACGCTCAGTGTGGTTGCAGGCGGGAAGCTGCTCGTCCAGACAGCTCGCGGCGAATCCATACCCGAAGGGTGGATGATAGATGCCGAAGGGAAACCGCTCACGGATCCGAACGCATTTCGCGAACGTCCGCAGGACACAGCCGTTATGCCACTCGGTGGCTTCCAGTTTGGGCACAAAGGGTTCGGACTCGGCGTAATGATAGATGCTATCGCTGGCGGACTCTCTTGGGCCGGATGTAGCCGTGAACAACCGACGCGCGGCGCGAGTGGTATTGTAATGTTTGCGATCAAAATCGAGGATTTTATCGACTTAGCGGATTATGAACAGGAGATCGCATATCTTGTAGAGTGGGTAAAGTCATCTGCCCGATTGCCCGGTGTTGACGAAATCTATGTTCCGGGAGAATTCGAGGAACGGAGCCGTGAGAAACGCATCCGCGAAGGGATACCGATCGAAGAACCGACTTGGAACCGACTCGTCGAAGCCGCTGAACGTTTCGACGTTGAAATACCCTTAAAGTAGTAGGCACACTCCGTGTGCCGCAACCCTAATGTGATATTTAAACTTAGGTGGTTTTCGTAATCAAAACCTAAAACGTTTAGGCATACAACAGGAGGAAAAAATGAGAATCTTAAGCAGTTTGGTCGTTCTGCTTATCGGCGTTACCGGATGTGCTATGCTGAACCAGTCCATTGACGAGATTGCGCCGTCGCGCCTCACCTGTGCATCTAACCCAGAATTCGTAGATGGGAATCTGGAGACGGTGAGCTCATTCGCAGTGAATGGATTTGTCCGAAAAGCATATCAAGTTTTTGATGATAAGTCCCGACGGATTACCCACGCACAACGACGTTACATAACACAGGTTGAAGGCAACCGTCGCACAGAAGCGATTATTAAACTCGACACACCTACTTATGTCTCTTATGTGGAAATCTATCCGGCATCACGGCACATCCCGAATTTCGCAATGATGACAACAACTGACGACCCACCACGCTTTGATGTCGCCTTTGAACGCGTGTCCGACAAGCAGCACAAAGATATAGAAGGATTGACACCGGTTCGCTTTAGTATTGGACGAGAAGTCCTCTATCTGCGGATGAGCGCAGACGGCATTGAGGATAAACAGAATTCTACCCGAAATATAAACTCAGCTATTGAGATCCCTCTAATAGGTGCCGAGATTCGTGAAGTCAGATTTTACGGCAGACCGTCCCTTTAAATAAAAAGTAGGCGTGCCTTACAAGCAACTGAGGGAATTTGTGGCGCGCCTTATCCCCAGCCTAAGGAGAAAAAAGCATCATGATCAAGATATGGACAAGTAACCTCTTCGGACGTAGCCTAAAAATGTCCGCTTATATCGCAGGGATAGTGTTGGTTCTTAGTATTGCTGGTTGTGTAGCATCTCAAGGACAATCTGGAACGGGAATTCTGCAATCGCGTTTATCTTGGCTTCAGGGGACACCTATTGAGGAGATCGCATCCTCACGACTGACCTGTGAAACCCATCCTGAGATGGTGGATGGCAACTTAGAAACAGTCGGGACTTTTGCAGTACAAGGAACAGTGACAAAGAAGTATGATATCGTGGAACGCAGCAGTCGTTCATTTGGCAGAGAGCAGTATATAACAGATCTTGACGGAACAATCCGATGCGAGATTGTGATTAAACTTGAAAAGCCGACGTACGTGAGTACTGTCGAAGTCTATCCCGCCTCGCGCATCCCTAATTTGGCACTGAGTACAACATTGGAAGCATCCGGTTATCACCTCGGTCAATCGGGGACAGGATTTAAACCCGTGCATGATAAACAACATAGAGACGTAAAGGGAACACAACCGGTTAAATACAGTGTTGCGCGGGAAGTGCTCTATCTTCGCGTGACAGCAGACGCAATAGAAGACCGGCAGAACGCAACACGGGGCGATGACAAAGAAATTAACATCCCTCTGAAAGGGGCTTCAATCCGCGAGATTAAACTCTACGGAAAACAGCCAATGTGATAGACCCAAGCCTAAAGACTTGGGCTTCCGCATTGTAATGCAGAAGCGTTTGTGGTATCAACAAAGGTTGCTTGCTATGCAAGTCTGACACCCTCTCCTCCAAAGGTTGCTACCCCAACCTTGAG
>JAKZUG010000412.1:0-3177 GCA_047516705.1 Candidatus Poribacteria bacterium
CCATGCAGGAATTCGTGTGTGCAAGTTGTTTCGAGATATCGGATTCCCTCGGCTTTGCCAACGTAATCGTAGATGCGGGAATTGATCATGAAATACGGTGCGACGGTCAATGCAGTGGATAAGACACGTCCTTCAAACCAATCCGCCGTAGTGATGCCGAGTGCTGGGAAGGTAAAGAGATAGACATCATATTTATGATTACCGCCATTCTGCGCTGCCCAGAAGTCAATATAGGGGACCTTGAATCCCATCAGGTCGATTTGGACGTGATAGGCACGTTCCATCGCATCTGCACAGAGGTCCACATAATCAGGCACACCGTTACGTGGGTGAAAATCTTCAAGCGGTGGTGCGTGCGGTCCGACACGCGTGTAATGGAGTCTGAAGTGTGGTGTGTTAAACTTTTCTGGCAATTCTATCTCGCCGAAGAAGCTGCCGGGGAGTCCGGGTCGTAGGAAAATTGGCTTGAGTTCCTGCCGATACATTGTGGGTAAATTGTGCCAATTCTTGGCGAGGGTGACAAAACTGTCGGTTACACATTCCGTAATTTCGCTTTCGATGTACTGCGGTTTAAGATTGGTGAATCTCCTGGCAGTTTGGATTGCACTTTGGAGTTCAGCATCAGGGGGCAGTCCGTGTGCAATGGATACACCTGTCATAAAGAGCGCGATAGTGAAGATAAATGACAATTTCATATTTTTAACTATTAGGTTTCTTCTCGGTTTTTTCCGTTGTCAAAAACCGGTTACTGCTTAGGTCGGTACGCCTTCAAGATACTTGACAGTGCTTGAAGGGTGCGTCGGACAGGAGCAAAGTATCTTTGACACCGATGTATATTATACATTGTTTCAGGCTTATATGCCAGAGAACCTTTTATTTGTTAGGGATATTCAGTTTTGGCTCTACCCTTTTTAGCGGAGGAGTCGCGAGTAGTAAGTAACTTTAACAGTTTACGGCACACGGAGTGTGCCTACTACCTTGCAAGTTCTTAGGAGAAATGGGTTGGTTTTCCATCAAGGCTGACGTAGTTGGTTTCTTTCCAATATGCCTCTACACCTTCTTCGCCCTTCTTTTCTGCCCACGTATTTAGCTGCCCTCTTTCACCGACATATTCATAAATCGGAACAGCCATTCCACAAGAGGTTTGCACAAGGTCGATGTTGAGGTCAAAGATTTGTCGTGCCCCCGGTAGTGGCGTGAATAGTGGGAAGAGAAGCTGCCATTCGGCATCGTCTTTGTGGATAGCCTTCGCGGTGCCGTAGAGTCGGAGGATCAAGGGGTCATCTTCAAAAGCGGTAAACATCAGCGTCATCCGCGGATTTTCCTGAACGTGTGCGGCGGTTTCATTTCCGCTTCCAGTCACGTTTAGCCAAGCGACGCGGTTTGGATCGAGGACGCGCAAGGAGTCCATGCCCTTCGGAGATAGGTTGATTCTGCTATCGGCTGTTGCGGTTGCAACAAAGAAGATTTTTTGGTTTTCGATGAATTGCTGTAATTTTTCAGAGATTTGCGTGTATAGTTTTGACATTGTATTAATTACCCCCTAAAACGATGTTAGTCCTCACTTTTCAGTTTTGCCCATGTTATAGTTAATTTGCCCGAAGGTTCAACTGCTTGTGGCTCGACACCCTCAATGTCGCTTACAAACTCACCTTCGTAGAGACGGATATGGTCGAGCCAGACATCAACTTTCTCTGTACCCATGATAACACCTGCACGT
The DNA here is from genome assembly GCA_047516705.1 of Candidatus Poribacteria bacterium. Classification (GTDB taxonomy): domain Bacteria; phylum Poribacteria; class WGA-4E; order WGA-4E; family WGA-3G; genus WGA-3G. The sequence continues at coordinate 1,721 of JAKZUG010000412.1, forward strand.
GAACTCACGTCATCCACTGGCATTTCAAACGTGATGAAGAATTCTTTCCAGTCTTCGGACAGATTGATTGATTTTGCTGCGTATACATTCCAGGGAGCCCCTTGATGCATAATGCGCATAGTAACGTTTCTGGGTTTTTCACTTTTCGCCCACAAATTATAGGTATAGGTAGTGCCTTTTGCCAATGTGAAAGGTTGCTGATAGAGTTGGATGTGCCCGAGTGCGCCACCTGCCTTGTTGATTTTGATATAGGCGGCGTTTTTCCCAGCGATCGGTTCTGCCTTCTTGCCTTCCGTTTGGAAGAGCGCGGCGGCGGTTTCATGTGTCCAATGGTGCCATCCTTCAAGGTTGAGATCGAAATCGCCGTTTTTGAGGATATTTTCGGGAGGCTTCTCGGCATATATGAACGTTACGAACCCGAACAGCAACATTGAGACAAATAGAGAAATGTAAGTTAAAATTCCCTTAGTCATGTTCGCCCTCGCCTTCTCGGTCATGCTCACCTCCATGTTCTGAGTCACCTTCACCGTGCTCTCCACCACTGCTATGTTCACCCTCTCCAACTTCAGGATGCGCAGTCCATCCATCAAAATCCGTGCTCGTTGCGATGAGTTGTACCTCTCTTTTTTCACCGGGAGCGAGGTCTGCCGCCGGGGTCGGACCGAGTTCTTTTTCATTTGACAAGTGGACTTCAACCCGGACCTGCTTCAATGTTTCATCTGTGGTATTCTCCACAGTCCCCTTGAAGGCATTGCTCTGTGCGTCGTAAGCCAAGATCAGTCGTGCCCCGTTTCGGATCTCATCGTAGGTTTCGTCTAGTGCAAGTTCAGTGCCTGATTCTTCGCCTTCTTCAGCAGTGGGTTGTTTGGTAGTCCTTGAACAGCTGATAATAACTGAGACTAATAATACACTAACAATGAGAATTATATTCAAGTGACTCATAGATATCTCCGTGTCTGGAATAGTGGTTTCTGTCAGTTAATTTTCAATGCTTTTACCAGATAGCCTGTTTGGCTTGACTGAAACAACTGAAAGGCTCTATAGGGAAGTCTTTAAGAAGAAAAAGAGCAGGTTATTAACCTGCCCTTTGAAAAGAATCCCGGCGGCGACCTACTTTCCCGCGGGGTTGCCCCCAAAGTATCATCAGCGCTGAAGGGCTTAACTACCGTGTTCGGGATGGGTACGGGTGGATCCCCTTCGCTATAGCCACCGGAAAATTTTTTGTATGACTCAGGGTTATCAGTGTCCCTGAGGCAGTACAAGAATATTTGACAATTGTATAGGTATAGAGGGGTCGGTAGAAAGAATAAAAGAAGTTATCAAGCCCTCGGCTTATTAGTACCAGTTAGCTGAACCGTTCACACGGCTTACACATCTGGCCTATCAACCTTCTTATCTCGAAGGAGCCTTACCAACTTAACGTTGTGGGATATCTTATCTTGAGGGAGGTTTCACGC
>JAKZUG010000413.1:0-11531 GCA_047516705.1 Candidatus Poribacteria bacterium
GTGTTCTGTAGTTCCGCAAGTGTAGCGATAGACGTGCTGTTTGTGCCTGAGTTCTCAGTTTCGGTGTCCACAGTTTTCTGAAAAAAGTGGACAGGTACATTTCGGGCGGTTTTGCTTCCCTGATTGCGGATCTGCGCGGAAAGCATGAAGGGTGGTGTGGTGCCCCATGCAATTGTCTGCCCCAAAAGGACAAGATCCACTTCAGGTTCAACATATCCAACATCATAAGTGACTGTCTCTGTTCGCAGTGTTCGTCCACCTTTTACTTTCACCTCTAAGTAATAATCGATAATATCTCCGTCAGGATGTCCAGGGATAGGCCGCTCGCTTCTATAGGTGGTGCCGTTGTGAGGTGCTACAGGAATTGCGAAAAATTCTCTACCATCCCAACTCCAAAAAAGGGTCATTTCGTCAATCTCACTTTCGTCAACCACTTTTGTGTAAAGATACGTAGGTTGGTTTGCTTCAACAGGAAACGGGGTAAGGCGCACATTATCGACGTATCGCGATAGGACGTTATAGGAAGTATGTCCGATTGCATCCGCCTCTGCGTTCCACGCGTAAGCTTGCACGTTACCGGTATCAAATTCGGTGTCCGTTGGGAGTTGTATTTGTGTTGTGAACCGTCCGTTAACGACAGAGACGGTTTCCTTTTCCGGCGGTATATCGTTGCCGGTTTCAGTTGTTGGTACGACACTAACTTCGGCATCCCCGTTAAAACTTAGGTCGGATAGTGTTCCAGAGACAGTAATCACATTCTCCTGTTCAAAAGTGCCTTGGGCAGATGAATTATCAAAATCTATTGTCACTTCCACCTGCTTGTTCGGTATTTTCAACTGTGCTGCTGGGTCTCCGAAGAGCGTGAAAACTTCAGCCAAATCGAGAAATCCGGGGGTATTTATGAGAAACTGGGTTTTGGCTTGGGCGAAGATTGCCCCGATATCCTGGGTGTGTCCTTTGAAAATAACGTCCAGAATTTCACGGTTGAGAATGTAATCGCCATCTAAGAGTCCGATACTGGTTGCTCCGATGACAGCGATAGCACCGCCGTTTTCCGAGCGGAGGAGTTCTTCGGCGAGACTGTTTTTGGTGCCGTCAAAAGCACCCGTGTAGCAGGTCATGCTGATGACCAACGGAAGTTGTGAAATATTGGTTAAATTCTGTTCAGGATCCTCAAAGTCAAGCATCCGGCTGTCTGACCAGATGCCACCACCACCGTGACCAATATAGTTGATCAGACTGGCACCGTTGTTGAAACCGTCGATAACTCGTCTGGCGATCGGAGTCGTAGTATCTGTATTTATGCTCAGATCCGGTGCGTCTTTATAGGGTGCATAGATGCGTTCGGTCTCATACTTGTTCCTGAGTTGATTGCGTGAAATGAGTCGGTCAATCTGAGAACGAAATGTGGAATCCGAACCCGCAAGCATCAGAAGCCGTTTGTGCCAGGGACCCACTGGGGAACTGGTTTCATGTTTGATTGTGCGTTCAACGAATATGCGCGCATCGATGCGATTATTCGCAGGCATCCTTCCGATGAGCATGTCTGGGAAACTATCTTCACCGCGGAATGTGACGAACTGGTGATCACTCGCACTCGATCCGTAGCCCGGAATTTGCACGCGTATCGTCGGAACAAAAATGACATTATTTTTCATATCAATGTGCGTATCGCCTACAAGAAGGACATACGTTGGAGCCGGAGGCTGCCAATTGGAGTAGGCATACTTAAGGAATTCACGGATGGCACTCGGATTGAAGATTCCGTGATTAAATTCGTCGTAGATATTTTGAACATCAACAACTTTGGTGCGCAGTCCTTGTTGGCTGCGAAAGTCGGCAAGTGGCTGGACATCGTGGATAAAGTCAGTGTGTGTGATGATGATGTAATCTGCCCCGTTGTGGGTCCCGCGCAAATCGGATGGAGGGTCTACCGAAATTTTCGGTTTTCGGAATTGGTTCCGAGTGAGCGCGATATATTGGGTGGCAGGGTCGTTCGGGTCCTTAGGACGGATTTGCGTGGAACGGAAGATGACTCTGTAGGTGCCGGGGGCATCTTCATCAACGAATGCCGACATGCCAACATAACGCGTACCATCGATGCTATAAATCTCGACTTCAGGCGTAGAGAAGTTCTTTAAAATAACCCTGAAATTCGGATTTACAGCACCGGTTTCGTCTGGAAATGGCGTGATTGCAAAGGGCAGCATATCCGATTTTGCATCGAAATTTCGCCAATAATCGACTTGGATCCAATTCAACAAGATAATGTCAATGAGTTCTTCGGGACTTCCGGGGTTCATAATCCGAAGAACGTTGCGTCCATCCTCAAGGAAGGATTGCGAGAGTTCTTGGTTCTGAAGTTGATATTCGGTTTCACCGGTCCATCGTGCTTCATCAAGTATGATTGTATCGTTGAGCCATATATCGTAGTCGTGCCCTGTGTTGGATCTACCGTGGAGGCTAACGCGGACCGTTGCTGGGCGGGCAGTATCTGCGAGACCGGAGAGGTTGAAGCCAAATGGTTTTGATGCAGGTGCTGTCAATTGTGCCCAGAACCAACTATCATCTGGAAGTGGTGGTAGTTCTGTTAGGGTAAATGAGCGTGTTTGTAGACCTTCGCCGAATTCTTCGTATGTTTGTCCTTCTGCGAGATTTACATCACGGAACCTTCTAAAATTTAGATCTTTCTCAATATGGGCGCGTGTCAGAAAAAGCTTGTGATCTTGTGTATCGCTTGTCTCTGCAAAGGCTGTTTTTGTTCCCATCCGGATCCCTGGTCCCGCGTTCCATGAAAGCCAGTAGACATTCTCATCGGTGAATGGGTCAATGTAACTGGTTTCTCCGTGCTGACGTTCGCCGTAGAAAATAATCTCATCTGTCGGATCAAACCGATCATCCTCTTCGCCGCGAACATAGATCGGAATCTGTTTTCCTTTGTTTGTCAACTTCAATGTCCTTGGCATGATAGCCGTGACATCGGCACCCGCTGCCGCGAGTTCCGATGCCGTAATACTATACATTCCGGATTCCGTAACGCTGATCTTATACTGCGGATGCACGGAAGGTGCACTCGGTGCTGATGGTGCTCGTGCGATCGGTAAACGCCACTGCTCAGCGTTTTGTGGATTAATAAGTAGATCGTTGAAGATGGCATTATAAGCGGCGGATTCGGTGTGCAAGCCGGTCGGTATTGCGGATGGTGCAACGGTCACGCCACGTGTAACTGTTTTGATAAAACGCACTTCAACCACGATCCGATGATAGAGCCGCACTTCACGACGGATAGGGTTGTACTGAACAGGATTGAGTTGAATGGGGAGGATACGGTTTTCTCGGATCCATGCTGCTTCCCTGATTTCAGCAAGGCTCTCTGGAGTGAAGCGGTCTTTTTCTGGTTGTGTTGCGCCTTGGGGGGCTGGTGTATAGGCAATCTTTTCTACGCTGCGCGTACTGAAACGCTTTTCGACTATCCGCAATTGAAAATCCACATCGGCGGGGACAGCGATGAGTGTGGTCTGCACGGGGAGGCGTGGTGTCCCCGGTTGCGTAGTGAACCGGCATCCGGGGAATGAGACCGTCTGACTCTCAACTTTCCCTACCTCAATTTCGGTGCCATTGCTATTAAAGTGAAAATCGGATTCAGGGATGACAAGTTGAATGGTTACACCTTGCGCGGTAGCACTCACTAATTCAACGTTCCTTTGTAGGACAATGCTACCCCTTGTAGCGGTGCGGGAGCGTTGATCTCTTGAGGTGAGCGGTGAGGCTGCTATTCTATCTCGGACAGGCAAGGAACCAAAATCTAAACAGAGGCAGAGTGTTATGAATAGCGTTGGTAACCATAGGTGCGCGGTTATGCGTATCTTTAGGGGAGACATTTGCATTAAAGGATTAACTCCAAAGTGCTGGATTAGCCAAATGGCGTTGTAACTTTATAATATGTTAAGTAACGGGAGTTCGATATAAGAAATTGGTTCATCCGATAGGTTGGGTAGAACGAGAGCTTCCTAAAAACCGCACTGTGTCAATGATTATCAAGCGCACTTGGCAACCTGAAATCATCAAAACCCAAGTGAAACCCAACACATTCTCACACCGACAACACTATATTGTTGGGTTTCGCTATATCTATCTAAGCGAAATAGGTCATCGAAAATCGGAAACATGCTCCGTATAAACTGTGCACCTAGTTTTTACCGCTCTACCCAACCTACGTCTACACTTGCATTTTTATTACCGAACTCACGTGTTAAGTAGGTGTATTGTTTTAATAATGTTTGTTGCATGCTGTTTCTTTTTCTTTAAAGAAAATGTAGAATTTAGAAAGACAAAGAATTTAGTAACATCTAAATTATTTATATCTCCGAGGATTGGCGGGGTCATAAACCCCGCCAACTTAGATGCCTCAAATGCTTCAGCAGGCTGTCTACTTTTCAGCGAGGTGGTAGATTTCAATCTCCCGGATTTGTGCCACTGAGGGTTCCATGATGCGGTAGTGTGGAAAATATCTACCCGCAAGAGTTGTCCGTCGATTAACGATTTTGTCTCCGGGTTCTGCCATTATTTTGTTCACAACTACATCATCGACCGTCCGAGTGACAGCAACGCGAATCATCTTTGTCCGGAAGTTCAACCGATCAAAGACGAACTCTGCTTGTGCCCTTTCGTCGCCGATATTGCGCCGCTGAATGACTGTATCGAAAGTTTCCCATTCGTCGGTTTCTTCGTTCAGATAGTCCATCGCAAATCGAAAGAGATTTCCATTGTGGATGACGATTTTTCGGACGGGATGGACATCCGCGAATCGAATGATGAAATTGCGTTCGTTTTGCGCTGGAAGTGTCGCGAGTGTTTTGAGATTTCCATCGTTCACACCCGGATGGTTCGCTTCGGTGCCGTAGGCGGCACTCGCTATATTCTGACTGTAATGTGTGGATAACACTTGGGTAACTCTACAAGCATTGAGGTGTAGAGATATGAATAAGAGGCAACAGATAGATATGGCGACACGTCTCATTTTTCTTCCTCCTGAAATGTTATATCGACCCGATCGACAATACCCATGACGAGTTCTCGGATGGGGGCATCTTCAATACCGAACACTTCTTGTGCAACGCCGGGGCCGGCACCGACAATCACCGTGTCTCCTTCGCCCGCGCCGACGTAGTCAACAGCAATTGTCGGGGTGCGAACAAGTTCAGATTTGACGCTTAACGGTTGGATGAGCAGCAGGGTGCGGTTTTCGTATGCAGGATGTTTAACAATAGAAACGGCTTTTCCGATTACTTTGGCTATGTACATTCTTCAGGACTCCGTTCCAGAAGGTGTTTTCGTTGACGAACTTGGTGTGTCGATCAGCGAGATAGAATCGACGATACCAACGATGGCTACATCAACTGGCATCCGTTTTCCAGGTATAACGCTGACAGCATCACCGCCTGTGACGATGTAGACTATCTCGCCGACCCCTGCGTCGTTTAATGTATCAACAGCGACGAGTGGGTCAGAAATGGGGTTCTGTTTTTCGTCTAAAGGTTGGACGACAAGGAGGCGGGTGCCTTTTAAACTTGGGTCTTTTCGGGTTGCAACAACAGTGCCAATGACTTTTGCTAAATCCATTCGTTTTATCTTCCACTATTCCTATGAAACAAGTTTATATTCAACCAGTTTCGTGTGAAGTGTGTTTCGGTTGATGCCGAGAAGGTCTGACGCTTTACTCCGGTTTCCATTGGTGTATTCAAGCACAATTTTAAAGAGGGGTTTCTCAAAAATTTCTCGGATTTCAGCGTAAAGTTCCCCTAACGGTACATCGGATTCCATATACTGTTCAATGTGTGCTTGGAGCATCGCATGAACCTGGGCATCAAGGTTGCCAGGCTCGCTTATTGGTGTCAATTTCCCTAAGATTAGATCGAAGTGTTCAGGTAATAGCATTTGCCCTGAACACATCACGAGTGCGCGCTTGATGGCGTTTTCTAACTCTCGTACATTGCCGGGCCAATCATAAGTCGTGAGTTGTTTGATGACCTCTGTGGAGATGCCGATTTCAGACAATTGATATTCTTCGACAAACTGACGTGTAAATAGATCTATGAGTTCCAGTATATCCTCTTTTCGTTCCCGTAACGGCGGGAGCGAGATTGGGATGACATTGAGACGATAGTAGAGGTCTTCCCTAAACGATTTCTGCGCGATTGCGGTTTCAAGTCGGCAGTTGGTAGCGGCGATGATTCGGACATCAACAGCGTGCGTTTGGGTGCCGCCCATAGGTTCTACCTCGCGTTCCTGTAGGACGCGCAGCAGTTTCATCTGGACTTCAATCGGCAATTCTCCGATTTCGTCAAGGAAGATTGTGCCGCTGTCCGCCTGTTGAAATTTCCCCTTTCTTGCGCTGTGTGCGTCGGTGTATGCGCCTTTGACGTGCCCGAAAAGCGCACTCTCAATGAGACTGGAGGGCATGGCACCACAATCAACAACGACGAAAGGATTGTGAACACGGCGACTGTTTTGATGAATCAATTGAGCGACGAGTTCTTTACCGGTACCGCTTTCACCTAAGACGAGGACGGTTTCGTCGCTGACAGCGGCACGTCCAATCTTATGGTAGACTTCCTGCATTGGTGGACTCTGCCCCACCATTTTCCCGTGTCTGTCAAAATCAGGTGATGTTGATGTTTTAACGGTCTTCGTCTGATTCGTTGCAGCGGCGGCGCGTGACACGAGGTCAAGTAATTGCTTCTGGTCAATCGGTTTAGTGATGTATCCGTAGGCGCGTTGTTTCGCCGCGTCAATAGCGGTTTGGGTTGTGCCGTGTGCTGTGATTATAATGATTGAGGCGGTGCTATTATATTGCTGGATGTCCTCAATTAATTCAAGCCCGTTTGCGTCGCCTAACCAGATATCAAGCAGGATGACATCAACATTTGTCTCCTTGACACACACGAGGGTCTCCGCGCCGTTTCGCGCTTTTAGGGTGTTATATCCCGTCTTTTCGAGGGTGGCGGCGAGTATGTGTCGAAAACTATCATCATCGTCAGCGATAAGCACTAAATTTGACATAATTGTTTTTCTATTGCGTTGGGCGCATGTAAAGCGCGTCTACAAGTAATTAATGCGCAGGAAGGGACATGACAAACGCTGTGCCGATTTCAAGGTTCGGATCGACTTCAATGCTCCCTTGGTGTTCAGCAAGAATCTTTTGGCTAATGTAAAGACCTAGTCCGGTCCCTTTCTGTTTAGTGGTATAAAATGGATCAAAGAGCATTGGAATATCTTCAGGTGGAATTCCGGGACCGTCATCCTGAACCCGTACATGGATGACTTCCTTTTCTGGTAAGCATTCTGTCTGAATTGTCAATGTCCCTCCTGTATCCATTGCTTCAATGGCATTGTAGAATAGATTGAGGAGCACTTGCGTTATGCCGTCTTCGTTTATATTAACTTGTGGACAGTTGTTGTCGTATTGCGTGGCGACTGTAATAGCATGATACTCCAATTCAGGACGGCAGATAGCGAGGCTACTCTGAAGCAGTTGATGGATGTCGGTACATTTTGCGAGTTGCATCGCGGGTTTGCTGAAAGCGAGTAACTGTTCAATAAACCGGTTCAGTCTATCCACCTCTTTGATAATGATTGCGGTGTATTCCTGAATCTCATCTTGAGAGAGTTGTACTTTGTCGGGATAGGTTCCGACTTGTGAATCTGCTTCCGTCTCAGTGAGTTGGAGGAGTTGGGTGCCGAGTCGGATACTGCCCAACGGGTTTCGTACTTCGTGTGCGATAGTTCGGACTAACCTTCCGAGTGTTGCCATCCGTTCTGATTCAACGAGGGCGTCGATTGTTTGCTGAATTTTGACGCGTTGCGCAATAGTTGAGGCGATAATTGTCAATAGCCGTCGGTCGTCCTCTGCTGAAAATTCATCCGAAGCCTTGTCAATCGTCAATGTACCGATAACATGCTCTTCCACAATAATTGGGATACACCAGAAAGCGATTACATCTTTAGATTCGACGCGCTCTGGCTCAAAGAATTTAATATAACTCCGCGGACTCCGGGTTTGTGGGACACCGATCGCTTTACCTGATGTAAGCACCTGTTTCTGGATGTCTTCCATCTGATTGTCAGTCCCGCGTTTCATTTCAGCTGGGGTGAGTCCTAAGACAGTCTCTACCGAAGTGACAACCTTTCCGTTTTCATAGAGGTGCAAAGCACCGCGGTATATGCCGAGGCGTTTGGACAAAATCTCGATGATACGCTGAAAGAGTCCCTGCAGCTCAAGGTTCGCGTTCGCTGCTTGACTCACCTCAAAAAGTGTAGAGATGTCCCGCACCTGTTTTTCCAAATTCGCGTTGACGCTATGTATCTCCTCCATTTCTGCGACACCACTACGTCGCAGGGTTTGGAATTGACGGATGATACGGATAACGCCGAACACAAGGAACGGATAGATTAGGGCAATAATGATGATCTCGGTCTGATTCGGGTAGCGGAAAACGTAGACCCAATTGACTAATGCCGTGATGCCGAACAGAATGTTTTGTTCGCGGGGTCGAGCATAGATGACCGCGAGAATCATCACCCCGTAGTAGCAATGACTCGCTGCAGCATAGTATGCCTGCATCTGAAATAGGTGTGTGCTGACGTTGATGAGTAGTACAAAAAGTATTAGGAAAAACGTTAGCATATTTTTTAGCCATCAGCGGTCAGTCATCAGCCATCAGTATTTCGTCGTCAAAAATTTTTCTTTCTTGATAAAAGTCAACTGTTCAACAACGTCCGCTGAGTTAATTAGAGATCCAGAAAATTATTGAGCATTTTTAACCCGACGCGTCCGCTCTTTTCGAGGTGGAACTGTGTTGCAATGAGGTTATCGTGTGCAATCGCGCTGCAGAATTCGAGTCCGTACTGCGTTTTTCCAATCACAATGTCCTCTACCTCTGGAACTGGATAGTAAGAATTGACGAAATAGAAGTGTGCCGGATTTGGAATGTTTTCAAAGATTGGATGCGATTGTGTCTGATGTACTTCGTTCCACCCGATTTGTGGCACTTTTAATGTTTCAGTTTTCTTTTGTGTATCTATCGTTGGATATTTCTTTACGTATCCGGATAGAAGTCCTAAGCGTTCGGCATCCTCTTCCTCACTGTGTTCAAAAAGGATCTGGATACCGATGCAGATACCGAGCATAGGCCTGCCAATACGGTAGAAGTCTGTCAGGATTTGGTTCAACCCCCGGTTCTGTAGCGTTTGCATCGTGGCTTTTGCGGCACCGACACCGGGGAAAATAACGCGGTCTGCAGCGAGTATCGTTTCGGCGGTGGACGTAATCTGATTTTGGTAGCCGAGGTGTGTCAACGCACGCGCAACGCTCGTGAGGTTGCCTGCGTCATAATCTATGATTGCTATCATTATTTGTGTGCTTTATGCGTCTTCGGTCATTATTAGTTGTGTATTAACTATGAATGGTTCGTGTGTAGGACCATTCATTGTGGGTGTCCGTAAATTTCTATACTGACGGCTGACCGTTGATGGCTTATTCCAGGATTTTTTCCACTGTTTTATAGAGGTTGGCTGTTTCAATTCCGGCGATGGCGGCTTCAGAGCCTTTGTTGCCTGCCTTGATACCGGCGCGTTCAAGTGCCTGCTCTATTGTATCTGTCGTGATGACTCCGTAGATGACTGGGATACCCGTGCTGGCTGATAACTGGGCGATTCCCTTCGCGCTTTCAGCTGCGACGTAATCGAAGTGTGGTGTCGCACCTCGGATGACTGCTCCGATACAGAGAACAGCATCATATTTCTGACTCTCTGCAAGGCGTTTGGCGATTCCAGGAATTTCAAAGGCACCGGGAGTCCAAAAAACATCAACATCATCCAAATCAACGCCGTGCCGTTTTAGGGCATCTAAGGCACCGGCGAGTAGTTTTTCGGTAATAAAACTATTGAATCGGCTGACAACAATGCCGAATGTGAGTCCTTCGCCGAGAAGATGTCCTTCGTAGACGTTTGGCATAGTGTTATTGGGGAACCTGCAAGTAGGCTCCTACATTCTCCGTATTTTAAATCGGGCTTACAAAGTCCTCCCATAATTCATGAGATAGACTGTTGTAACATAATCTGTATGAGGTTTAAGTAAATAATTCGGCAATGCATCAACGACCTCTTGCTGTAAGAGCGAGCTGTGCTCGCGATCCGTAAGGATTGTCCACATAAACAATTACCGAATTAGTATTTTAATCTTCATTTAGATTGTGATCTTTGCACTGCGCAAACTAACAGTTTGCGCTACAAAACCGACCTCAATTATTTATTCCTCGTCGAGGAGGAGGTGTCCAAGTTTAGAACGTTTTGTTTCTAAATATCCGCGGTTAAAGGGGTTCGGTTTAGTTTGGAGCGGAACGCGCTCAACGATTTCGAGTCCATATCCGTCCAAGCCTTTGACCTTTTGCGGATTGTTTGTCATCAGGCGCATCTTTTGAACGCCTAAATCGGCTAATATCTGTGCGCCGATGCCGTAATCTCGCAAATCCGCAGGATAGCCAAGATGTTCATTTGCTTCAACGGTATCTAATCCATCGTTGTCTTGTAACTGATAGGCACGAAGCTTCTCCTTGAGTCCCATCCCTCTGCCTTCTTGCCGCATATAGAGGAGCACCCCTCTGCCTTCCTTTTCAATGGTTTGGAGTGCGATTTCGAGTTGTTCGCCACAATCACATCTGAGTGAACCAAAGACATCACCGGTAAGACATTGCGAATGCACGCGGACCAAGAGTGGGGCCGCATCGGCAATATCGCCTTTTGTGAGTGCGATGTGCGTTTTATCAGTTTCGACGTTCTCACCTGATGTATCTGTGCTCTCGTAAGCGTGGAGTTTGAATTCGCCGTGTGCTGTAGGTACATCCGCGGTTGCGACGCGCCTAATGAGCGTTTCTGTCTGACGGCGGTATGCAATCAGGTCAGAGATCGTGATAATCTTAAGTTGATGTTGCTCAGCAAACACCAGCAATTCAGGGACGCGTGCCATGCTGCCATCTTCATTGAGTATCTCACAGAGGACACCAGCGGGATATAACCCTGCCATCCGTGCTAAATCAACGGTGGCTTCGGTATGTCCGGCACGACGCAGGACACCCCCCGGTTTTGCTTCTAACGGGAAGATGTGTCCGGGTCTGACGAAGTCTGAGGGAACGGCATCGGCATCAACAAATTTTTGGATCGTGTATGAGCGTTCTTGTGCGGAGATACCGGTAGTTACCTCTTTCGCGTCAATGGTGACTGTAAACGCCGTCTGCATCTGCGCCGTGTTAGAGGCGACCATGGGGTGGAGTCCAAGTTCGGCGAGACGTTCTGAACAGGTAGGTAGACATATCAACCCCCTGCCGTATTTCGCCATGAAATTAATAGTCTCTGCCGTCACCTTTTCAGCCGCCATGATGAGATCGCCTTCGTTCTCGCGGTCGGGTTCATCAACGACGATAATCAATTCCCCGTTTTCGATTGCAGAGAGTGCTTCAGGAATGGTATTAAAA
>JAKZUG010000414.1:0-5695 GCA_047516705.1 Candidatus Poribacteria bacterium
TCACCAATGATCTCCGTAATATCAATCTTATCCGTCAAGAAGTCGGCATGGTGTTCCAACAGTTCAACCTGTTTCCGCACCTGACGAATCTGGAAAATATAACCTTAGGTCCGATCCGGGTCAGGAAAATGTCGAAAAGTGAGGCGGAAGCGGAGGCTCTGGCACTTTTAGAACGGGTGAATATTGCAGATCAGGCGTATAAGTACCCCGCAGAAATCTCGGGTGGACAACAGCAGCGCGTTGCAATCGCAAGAGCATTGGCGATGGAACCCAAGATTATGCTTTTCGATGAACCGACAAGTGCACTTGACCCAGAGATGATCACAGAAGTCCTCGATGTCATGCGCGAACTCGCACGTTCCGGTATGACGATGCTCGTCGTCACCCACGAAATGGGATTTGCACGTGAAGTCGCCGATCGGGTCATTTTCTTCGATGAGGGAGTGATTGTAGAGGAGGCAGCACCCGCAGATTTCTTTGATAACCCACAGCACGAACGCACGAAGCTTTTTATCTCGCAGACACTGCAGCATTAGGGACATATTGCCAAATTGTATATTTCGCCAATGAAAGCAAAACATAATTTTTCAGAGGGTGAACGCGGTAAATTCTATAACCCAAAAGCCGTTTTTAATATCCACAACCCTCACGAAAAAGACATAGGACAAAAGATGCGACTGAATAACAAAACAGCCATTGTCACAGGAGGCGGGCGCGGTATCGGTAAAGCGGTCGCCCTTCGGTTCGCTGAGGAAGGTGCTAAAGTCGTTGTTGATGACGTGAACGATGCTATTGGCACCGAGACTGTTGCCGCAATCACTGATGCAGGTGGTGAGGCAAGGTTTGTCAATGCGGATGTCTCCAATGCTGCTGATGCTGAGAGACTCATCGCTGAAACCGTTGATGCCTACGGCACAGTTGATATTTTGGTAAACAACGCCATCTGTTCCACAGCCGACGTGCTGAACAACAATTGGGAGGCGAACTTAGCGGTCGCGCTCCGCGGCACGAGTCACTGTTCCAACGCGGTTATTCCGGTGATGCAACGAGGCGGGGGTGGCAGCATTGTTAATATCGCTTCTGTCAATGGGCTTATCGGGTTGCAGGGGATTCACGCCTATTCTGCTGCGAAAGGTGGCGTTATTGCACTGACCCGTTCTATGGCGGTCGCACACGGTAAAGACAATATACGTATCAACTGTATCTGTCCCGGTACAATCCAAACCGAAGTCTGGGAACCGATGATTGAACGTAATCCTCAAATTTTGGACGAAATCACACCGTGGTATCCGTTGGGACGGATTGGACAACCTATTGACATCGCGAACTCCGCACTTTTCCTCGCCTCAGATGAAGCCAGTTTTGCAACAGGTGCAGTCTTCGTCATTGATGGCGGGTTGACCGCGGGCAATCATCAATTCCCAATTTGATGAATTCCCGTAAATGAGATTGATAATCTGGTGTATGAATTGTATGATTTAACGCCAACAGAGATTGCTATTGTGGACGGAAAGAATGAGAAAAAGACTAAAGGTGTTCATCACCTATGCACACAAAAATTCAGAAGCAAAGGACAAATTGATAACCTACCTTGCTGTCCTGAAACAAAATGGATTAATAGATGTCTGGCACGACAACGAAATTCTACCCGGAGACAAATGGCGGGATGAAATTTTCAACAACCTTGCCGATTCGGACATTCTACTCTATCTTACTTGTCAGTATAGCCTTGCTTCTGAAAATTGCAATAAGGAATTAACTGCTGCGTTAAATCCAAACATAAGAGTAATTCCGATTATTCTTGAGCATTGCGATTGGCAAAATCATCAACTCAGTGACTTCCAAGCACTACCAGACAAAGGTAAGCCGATAAACGATATAAACGAATGGAATCCTGAAAGTAAAGGTTGGCAAAATGTGGTGGATGGTATACGTAAAGTTGTCAACAAAATGCAATCTCGAGTGCAACCTTCACCTACTATAACACCTGAGGAAAAAGAAACACTTGCATTTTTGGCACTCCAACGTGGTAACTTCATGATGATGTTGGACCAAATAGGCGAGGCGTTAAAAGACTATTCACGTTCAATTGAACTCTATCCGAATTATGCACAAGCATATAGTAATCGTGGGGCTGTTTACCTTGCAAAGGGTAAATACCCTATGACTGTTGAGGACTGTAATAAAGCTATAGCACTAAAATCAAATTATGCCGAAGCATATAACAATCGTGGGGAGGCACATCGTGAAAGTGGAGAATTTGATGCAGCTTTAACGGACCTGAACAAAGCAATACAGCTTAAAGCGAATAATGCCAGTGTACATTTCAACCGAGGTTTAGTTTACTATCAAAAAGGTGTATATGAAGAATCTATAAAAGACTATAGCATGATGATAAAACAAAACCCAAAGTTTGCCCCAGCACATTACTTCCGTGGTCTAGCGCGTTTGCACCTGAAAGAATGGGAGAAGGCCAAAGCAGACCTGATTACTGTCAAGAACATGGGGTGTAATATTATTGATTCATTCCGTAACGACTACGAAAATGTTAAAGACTTTGAGGAGAAACATAACGTTAAACTCCCCGCAGACATCGTGGCGATGCTAACTCCCCCACAAGTATAGCAGTGAAACAGAAAACACCCACCTTAGCGGATTATCTGATGTCACAGACTATCAATCCGCGATAATCCGAGATTTTGAAAAAAACACCCAATCTCTAATTCATCAATTAGAAATTTTCCACTAAAACAATTGATAATTCACCCCAGTCGTGATATACTTTCTCTAACTGCTTATAGGAAGAGGTAGATATTATGAAAACACTTTCGTTAGAGACTGATCATAAAATCAAATTGCCCCTCGATTGGGTGAAAGAATTAGGGTTAGAATCGTGTGTCGTCATCGAAAGGGTAGACGATGGCATATTAATCCGTCCCTACACTGAACAGACATGGGACGATATTTATGCTGAGAAACTTAAAACAGAAAACCCATCGGTATTAGACTTGTCCGAGGTAAGCGGTGATGACCTTATCTTCTGATCAATACGCGCCGCGCGGATTAGACGCGATGTTGATTGTCTATTCCGTGCTTGACGATCATCCTGCTTCTACGGTTTGCGAATCATTCATTCGCGAACGCTCCAATTGGTTTACGACAACGCTTACGTTACTTGAAGCAAAAGCGATCCTCACAAAGGTTTATGCTGTGGATGTCAACCTTGTCTCACAGCGACTTTTGCAATTTTCTGCAGGGCCTATAGAAATTATTGAGGTAGACTTGTCAATAACGCTCACAGCGATGCAGACCGCCGACACATTAGAAATTGACATGACTGATGCAGTACTGGTGCAGGCAACGCTCACCCATGGTGCTAAAGTCTTAGCAACAGACGACCGAAAACTGATACAAGCCTGCGATCAAGTAGATATTAGGGTTGAAAACCCAATTGATGTTTCCCTGCGAAGGGAAATGGCAAGTTGGGAGATGAAAAATTTACCACAAAAAGGGTTACCGCGTATTCTTAGGCAAATTCATCATTGGCTACGTCAGAACCATCAACAGGCCGCCGAAGATTTCTGGTCCCAGACCGGCGGTGGAAGCCATTTACCCTAAAAGTACGAATCCGTTCAACTGTGCATATCCAACCCCGATATTATGTACCCAAAAACGCTGCCCTGAAAAATTCGCACTAGCGAGAAACGCCTTTGAACTTAGTCTAATCCTTAACTGGATCATAAGTCAAAAAAGCACAATACCATTTCAACTTAAATGGGTAGACATTTCATATTTATAGTAAAACCCGAAAATATGCTTACATTTCAATGAATAACAATTCCGCATCCTCCATCGCTGGCGAGGTTTCCTAACCTCGCCAATGTATAGGTAATTGTGTGTTTTAGTATAATGGAGAAATTGGTTGCTGCGGATGAAAGACTTCGGTTTTCTTTGAAAACTCAGGAGACATTATTCGATTAACGCCACAACGTAGTGAAACCCAACAGATTCGGACACCGATAGCGTTTGGGTTTCGCTATATCTATCTATGCCAAAGGGTAAAGCGCAATAATGCACGTCGCATTTGGGCGAGTACGCCGCAGAATTGCGCTACTACGAATCGGTTTTTTTGTTAATGAGAAGCGGTTATTTAGAAATGGTATAACATACAGAAGGAAGTATCCGAGACAATTAGCATACGGAGAAATACAATGGTAACACAAGAACAGGTTGATTTTTTTCAGGAAAACGGGTATGTCAAGTTTGGTAGAGTTTTAGACAGCGACGGCGTAGAAGCCATGCGCGCAGGATTAGATGCTGTTATTGAACTGGAACTCACCGAAGGCGACGATTCCTCGCCGGAGTTCAAGTACGGACACGATAGACGCGAAAACATACTCAATCGAGGTGGCGGTCACCCGCGTGCGATTCATCAGTACGTGAACATGTGGAAGCGGGATCCACATTATGATGCCGCCATTCATCACCCACTCGTTGCTGGAACGGCACGTGCACTGCTGGACACACCCGAAGTCCATCTCTGGCACGATCAGGTTATATCCAAGCCACCGCACGATAACGGGCATTTCGGTTTCCATCACGATTTCTTCTTTTGGCCCCTGAGCCCGCCGAACATTGTCAGCTGCTGGCTCGCTCTTGATGATGCGACAGTCGATAGCGGTTGCATGCATGTTATGCCGAAGAGTCACAAAGACGAACGTTTTTCAGTTACAGCAAAAGCAGCGTTGGATGCGGAATCAGTAAAAGCGCGGGAAGCAGGACGCGAACCGCCTCCGAACCCGTGGTCAGAGAGACGGGAGTTGGATATCAGTCACGGCACCCCTGTTGAACTGAAAGCAGGCGAGTGTATGTTTCATCACTGCTTGAACTTCCACGGCACACCGCCAAATGTGACGGATCAGCAACGTCGCGCGTTCGTCATGATTTTCATGGCGCAAGATGTCTGCTATAACAATGGGCAATCAGCGGGGCATATCCTCGTTTCAACAATTGAGGTTGCGGATGGTGAGCCGCTCGTTGGTGACGGATTCCCGGTAGCGTAACGCTGCATGGAATCGGGGTTACAAACCGCTCCTACAGCAGAGGTGCCAAGGTACGGTTTAGTGACATGAAAGATTCAACATTTATTAGAAGGGTCATTCTAAAAAACTATAAGAGCATCGCCGCGTGTGATGTGCGACTGCAGCCCTTAACATTCCTCGTAGGTCGTAACGGTACGGGCAAAAGCAATTTTCTGGATGCACTGCGATTCGTTGCCGATGCGTTGAACTTAGACCTAGGGCATGCAATACGCGATCGTGGAGGTATTAATGATGTCCGTCGCCGCTCCCGTGGGCACCCAAACCATTTTGGTATTCGTCTTGAATTCGCTCTGCCGGAAGGTTTTACGGGGCACTATGCCTTCCAAATTAGGACGCGTTCACCCGGAGGTTACGAGGTTCAGACTGAAGAATGTAGAATTCAAAACAAGATATGCCTCACGCCAGAAGAATACTTCCGTGTTGAGAGTGGCACTGTAACCGATACGAGTGTGAAGGTGGCCCCGGCAGCTGCATCCGATCGGCTCTACTTGGTAAACGCTTCTGGACTGCCCGAATTTCGTCCTGTCTATGATGCATTTTCTCGGATGGGATTTTACAATCTCAATCCTGATAAAATCCGAGATCTCCAAGCC
>JAKZUG010000415.1:0-5389 GCA_047516705.1 Candidatus Poribacteria bacterium
GGCTTATTGCGCGCTATATTTAGGGAGGTGCCGAATTCATTCAGAGTGACCACTTAGCTTTTTTGGCTTTTTTGGAGTGTAAACTAAATGGTAAAACGATATAAGTTGGATTTCGGTTTCAAGATTTGTACCCGATAAAAAATATAAAGAACTAAAAGTAAGATTAATAGGGCCTGTTGGTCAAAGTCTCAATATGTCTTTGGGAAAGGAGATGTCGCTCTTTTCCGCAACTGTATCGTTCCAGTCGTGTGCTGTAAGTATCCTCTCAATCCGAAAATAACATGAACATAAAAAAACTGTCTATGCCTCCAAAGCACCATTTTTTCGGATACTACGGCATTAATCCGTGGGATAGCACAACGAAGTATCATCTTGCCTTAGAAACAGATTTTCATACACACCGCCCTGTGCCAGAAGACGTGGCGACTGTCGGGTTCGTTGATCGTGAAACGTCCCAATTTATTCCGCACGCGAAGACAACCGCTTTTAACCTCCAACAGGGTAGCATGATGCATTGGATAGATATTGATGGTGCAACTGCAGAATTCACGTTTAACGATTGGGAGGATGACGCGCTGGTATCACGTGCCTTAAATCCGGATACCGGTGCTGTGCGCACTATACAAGGTGCGATTGCTGCTGTGTCTCCTACTGCGCCGCTTGCGATTGGGTTGAACTATGGACGGATGGCACACTGTCGAGCTGTCGTTGGCTACGCTACCCGCAGCAAATCGAGCGACATTGAAGCACAACCAGAGGAAGACGGTTTATATCAACTTAACCTTCAAGATGGAAGTTCTAAACTTGTGCTCTCTATCGCCGATGTTATCCGAGCGAGTGGTGACGCACAGGTGGTAGGGAAACGGACTTGGTTCAACCATGTTCTGTTTAATACAGATGGCACGCGCCTCCTATTTTTTTGTCGAGTGCGTCAAGAAACAGGATTCTACACCTCACTCTGGACGGTGAATCCTGACGGTTCTGATTTGGAAATGCAAATTCCATTTGGTTATCGTGTGTCACATTTCGATTGGCGAACCCCGACGCAGATTCTTGTATCTTCAGACATTGTTGACGAGATGGGGTTTGTTGAATTTACAGATGGCACACGTGACTTCAAACCTATCGGACGCGGTGTTCTACCACACGATGGACACGCCTCATTTTCGCCCGATCGGCAGTGGCTACTGTGCGATACATATCCACGAGGTCCCGAACGATTAGCGCAATTGACAGTTTACAATATCGCTGAAAATAGAAAAATCGTCTTGGGTGAATTCCATCATGAAGGGCAGTTCGCTGGAGACATCCGATGTGATTTACACCCGCGTTGGGCGCCGGACGGAAAAACGATTACTTTTGACTCAGTTCATGACGGCTCCCGACAAATTTATCTTGTGGAGTTAACATCGTCAGTGAAGTAAGACCAGAGGATTCTGATGTTATTTGATGAGCATTCTGAAAAAGGGATTGGACAATTGCCGAGTATTGTGACACGCGCGTTTGCTGATATTAAGGAACGGCGCGAGGCAGTCGTTTTGACGACGAAGTCTGCTTGGGAGGCGGTCAAGGGCATTGATATAAACCCGCATCAGCTTATCTACGTTGAGGGAAACACAACGGCGGCTATGGCTGCGTTTGCAGACATATGCGAAGGTGAAGTGGTTTACGGAATCGGTGGCGGTCTGGCAATTGACACCGCTAAGTACATTGCATCGGCAAACGAATTGCCCCTCATCGCGATCCCGACTATCTTGTCAACAGACGCTTTTCTCACCGATGCAACAGGTGTTAGAGAAAACGGATGTGTCCAATATCTCCATACGAAGACCCCTGATACTGTTGTTGTGGATATGGATATGCTGTGCAACGCGCCCGCCGCAATGCGAGCGAGTGGTGCAGCAGATGTGCTCTCAATCGCAACGGCACTGTGGGATTGGCAAGAGGCGGAGAAGATGGGTGAGAACCCATCTAATCAACAGGTTACACCACAGGCAGTTTCTATAGGGGAGACCCTTCTCCAAACGCTCTTGGAAAACGCACGAGAAATCGGCAGCGGTACACCTAAAGGACTGAAACTTCTACTCGAACTGCTCTGTATGGAAGTGCAGCTTTGCAATCTATGTGGGCATAGTCGTGTTGAAGAGGGAAGCGAACACTATTTTACTTACGCGCTTGAGAGGCACTTAACATCTGCAAACAGTGGAAATCTTTTACACGGCGAATTGGTAGGGCTCGGTATTTTACTGATGGCTGCGTTGCAATCGCAACCGTGGATGCAGTATCGTCACGCATTGGAGTGTTTGCAGATTAACTATCGTCCGTCAGCTGTCGCCCCTGAGGCAATTGCTGATACGCTTATCAATCTATCCGAGTATGTCGCACAACACAAGCTCCCGTACACCGTTGCGACGACGTTACGGATTACGCCTGATATAGCCGAACGAACGATACAAACAGTATTGGATTTAGCCTGAGGACTATGGAAACGAAAAACAGACAACCCCAATTGAATAAGCGGATCGCAGAATTGCACGAACAGGCTCTTGTGATTGACTCGCACAACGATGCTATCGTGGCACACATTCGTCGCGGCAATGTGAGTCTTGCTGATGAGAATATCCGAAACCCAATCGATCCGATTGGCACGATCGCCTATCTCCGCGGTCCCGTGCCGCCGGAAGAGAAAGCCATCGGTATCCAACTCAATATCCCGAAAATGCGGCAGGGTGGCATTGATGCTGCTTTCTTCGCCGTTGACGTGACGCGCGCGTGGAAAAACCATCTCGCGTATGCGTTAGATGCATTCGGGTGGTTCAATGAAGAAGTGACAACAAACGCTGATGACATCTGCATCGTTCGGAAAGCGAGCGACATTCGCGAGGCGAAGGCAGCCGGTAAACTCGCTGCAGTGCTTGTCATCGAAAACAGTGAGGCAGTCGAACGGAGTCTGAATATACTGCGCTCGCTCTACTTGCTGGGTGTTCGCTCAATTGGCTTAACCCATAATCCAAATACATGGGCATCAACAGGAAATGATGAAGAGGATATGGGGGGCGGCTTGACCCGGTTTGGGATGGCATTAGTTAAAGAGATGAACCGTTTAGGGATGCTCGTGGATGTTTCGCATATCAGCGAACGTGGATTTTGGGATGTTCTCGAAATCTCGGAGCACCCTGTCATCGCATCTCATAGCAATTGCAAGACCTTATGCCGTCACTCACGGAACTTGAGCAACGAACAACTGAAAGCCTTAGCGGCTAATGGTGGTGTTGTGGGTATCACCTTTGTCCCCGGGTTTATTACTGTAGATGGATGGAAAAAAATGCCGCCGCTGGCGCAATTGCTTAACCATATTGCCTACGCAATTGACATCGCGGGCATTGACCATGTCGGCATCGGTTCGGATTTTGATGGCGGCGGAGATCTACTTAAAGATACCAGTGAGTTCATCAAAATTGCGGAAGGGTTAAGCGAACGCGGCTATTCTGATGACGATATACGAAAAGTACTCGGTGAAAACCATCTACGCGTTTTTGAAGCAGCGTGTGGATAACATCTTAGCACGGTTCGGGTCAGGAGACATTCGCAAGGGCGCGAGAAACCGACTGCCATACCTCATCCACACCGATGCCTTTCATGCAGATATTGTCTTTGCACTTATCTGTGAACTGCTTACAGGGACTACACGGCACGGCGTGGCGGATGGTTTGATGCAATGTCCCGAGCGGTTGAAATCGGATGTGATTGCCGGGACCGAACAGAGATACCGTAGGGGTGCCGACCGCTGTGGCTATATGCATCGGACCGGTATCGTTGGTGAGAAAAAGATCACACTTTTCAAGGCAGGCGGCTAACTGCCGTACCTGAAGGTTACCCGCAAATGGAATAGCGTATGCGTTCATAAGATCAGCGACAGTCTGCACGAGTTCTGCCTCCGTTTGCCCCCCAAAAATCAAGACATTGGCGTTGAAATGTTCCACAAGTCTATCCCCTATAGCAGCGAAGCGTTCAGGCATCCATTCGCGTAATTTCCATCCTGCACCGGGAAAAAGTCCCACCTTTAAAGCTGCATCGGTAACACCAGCAGTGTCAAACCGCTGCGCCGCATCTGCCTGCTCAGATTCAGTGAGAAAGAGTTCCAACCTCTGATCTTCTGCCGGAATCCCGGCTGCATGTAACAGGTCAAAGTAATGTGCTGTAGCGTGTTTGTTACCCTGCTCATGGACGCGGACGGTACAGAATCTACCTTTACCGATACGTTCGGCGGCACCGCTGAAATACATTAGCATCTCAGTGCGAAATTTCCGCTGGAGATCAATGATCAGCGTAAATTTTCGCTCACGTAGGTAACGGATAATCCGCAACATCTCACCGGTATTCTTGTCTTTAGCAAGCCGGTCGAACGTAATTATTTCATCAAGGTGTGGGTTTTCACGGAGGATCTCTGCGGATTGTTTTGCTACAAGCATAGCAATATACGCGTCCGGGAAATGGGCGCGAACGGCGCGGATAGCGGGTGTTGTGAGCACTATATCGCCAAGGGAGCTGAGTCGAATAAGCAGTATTTTGTGAGAAGTCATCTGTTCAGATAAGCAGTGTAGCGTGCTAACTGCTGATTTCCCCGTATTCAACAAAAAGTGTGCGTTTTCCGTTCAACAGGATTCAACCGACTATCTGTTTTTCAAGGTTATTTAGTGCGTTTTCAACCAATGTTTCTATATCCAGTTCTGATTCTGCATTCTCTAAGTCGTTAAGCGATGCGCGAGTAGCCGGGTGTTTGGGCACGAAGAGTGAGCAACAGTCCTGATGTGGACGTGTAGACACATCAAAGGTCCCTATCCGTTGTGCTTTTATAATTATTTCAGCCTTGTCCTCACCGATAAGCGGACGCAGGATAGGGATTTCAGCAATCGCCTCAATCGTGCGGAGATTCGTCAACGTCTGCGAAGCGACCTGTGCAAGACTTTCGCCTGTGACGAGCGCTTCGGCATCAGCCATAGCGGCAACACGCTCAGCGATTCGTGTCATCATCCTACGATACAACAAAACCCGGAACGGCGCGGGCGTTGCGGTGACAATAGTTTGCTGGATATCTGCAAATGGAACGAGATAGATTGTGCTCCGATAGTTGGATACCGCTAAGATCTGGGTAATTTCGATGACCTTCTCTAAAGAAGCCTTGTCGGTATAAGGATAACTATAAAAGTGAATAAATATGGCTTTCGCGCCGCGTTTGATCATTTGCCATGCAGCGACGGGGGAGTCAATCCCCCCGGACAACATAACGAGCACCTTCCCGCTCACACCGACTGGCAAACCGCCGATGCCTTGAAGCTTCTCTGTGGAAATATACGCCGCGTTGTGTGTTATTTTAATCCAACAGATC
>JAKZUG010000416.1:0-4345 GCA_047516705.1 Candidatus Poribacteria bacterium
GTGTTATAGTCCACAATTAGGGCAGGAGTCTCTATGTTGATCGGTGTTTCCAGCACTCCCAGAAGGTGAGGGCTCGTTCATTAAAATTTTATCAAGTCCAAAACGACTTATTCCGTTGATAAATGTCAACTTATTTCTATAATTCACCATAGTTTTCGGTTCCTAAAGCGTGTGTCCCGCGCCAGAGGATGGCATGTAGAGGTGCAAAGCGAAGCTGATGAGACTCAGGATACTTCGCGGGATGTAGTCGCCTAAAACGAGTCCGAGGAAAAAAGGGATCGCTTTACGATACGTCTGCCACCCGGAAAAGCGCAGGATAAGAAACTTGATGAACCAACTCACCATCACAGGGAACCAGAAATAGATGAGTCCGCCCCACGATGCGCCTGAAAGCACATAACCCGATGGGTGAAGTGTCCACCACAGCAGTCGGGTCCGCAAAAAATTAAGGAGAAACACAAAAGCGAAGCCTCCAGACATAAAAGCGACCGCGCTGATGTCTGGTTCTTTCGGATGCTGCAGCCAACTCTGAAGTGGGTTGAAACTCTCCCATCCGAATCGTCCGACAGCGCCTTGACATTGTGCCAGGACACCATACTGATACGCCACCTGTAAATAGGTCCAGAACGTTGCTAACGCACCGACAGCGATGGCGAGTGCCATTCCTAAAAGCAATGTTTTGCCGGGCATCCCGGAGCGTTCGCCGATCCGTAGGGATTCAATCTGATTCGGCATCGGGTGTGAACGGTTGCAACGGTTAAAAGCGTAGAGGAAGGTCATCACTGTGAGATTCGCGCCACCTAATTGCCGCGTTCCGAACATGCTCACCATCATCTGTCGTGGATTGATACCGATGACTTCGTGGTAAGGTGGACCGAGTTCGGCACGCACGCGTCCTATCGCGATCGCAAACGCGATGAACAGCGCATAAAACACACCGATTGCCCATAGCGACATGCCCGCCGCGTAGCAGAATCCAAAGACGAGTCCGACACTGACTACTGTTAGAATAGCCACTGTCCGGTAGGAGAAAGGTTCTCTGCTATCGTCTCCCCGTTCGCGTCCGATTACGTGTTGAAAGAAGCGCGCAAAGTGCCGTCGGCTCATCCAGAGCGTCAACACGGCGATACCGACCCAAGCCCCCGAAGCTCGGTCGTTGAGATGCAGGGCACTGATATTAGTGACACCGACTGCACTCGCGATGACGCGTTCGGCGCGAGTGAGCCAAAAGAAAAACCATGTTGAGAATGCGAGGTCAAGCGGCATAAAATAGGTTAATCCAACAATCGCGAGATTAAAGGACATAGAGGCGTGACCGATTGCGTTCCAAGGGCGTTCTGTGAAGTGCCGATCGAGTCGGTAGTTCGGTGGCAGGGCAGGAATGACGGGAAAGATGTCGTGCAGCCCAGCCATCACGCGAAGCAGGGCAGCGATCCCAAATCCGAACCAGAGGACACGGGATCGGAAAAAATTGCGATTGGTTGTCATCTGCAACGGCAGCTGTGTTAGCGGAAAGCTAAGTTTTTCACGTTCCATCCACTGCTTACGGAGTAGCAGCCCTAAACAGAGCAGTGAGCCGTAGAGTAGAAAAATAAAGCTTGACCAGAGGAGTGCCGGTCTTATCCAGATACGGAGGTGTTCTGCCCAATAGATGCTGGATTCGCCTTCATAATAGCCTGCTAACCACTCGAACTCGTGTACTGTAAGCCATGCTGGAATATGGTGTAGGAAGAGTTGTGCCCATTCGTTTTCTGGGGTTGCGAACCAGAAGGGATGCGCGAGCGTTCCCATGAGAATTGCCATCATTGCATGTCCTGAGATCGTGGACACCATTGTCACCATTATATAGATGAGTAGCAATTCGGCAGCGGTGAACGCAATACGGGGTGAGAGTTTACGGAGCAGGACGTTGAACGCGATTAGCACAACCAATGTGAAAACAGCGTTGGAGAATGGGGATACTAGTGTGTAGACTGCATACCAGAGTTCGCTGGCGATTCCGACCCAATAAGCGTTAACGACGACTAAGATTAATCCGACAATTAATGCTTTTTTCGTGATGACATCGGGTGGGTTCGCGGTTCTGGAATTCATGTGTTGTATTCAAGTAACGAGACACTGTTGATCGGCGCGCTTACCTGCAAAAAATATTCGGTAATTCTGTAAAAGACGATTGTCAATCACAGAGCGTCCATAATCCTGTAAACCCTTGAATCCTGTAAATCCCCCTTCCCAGTAACGGGTGGGGACCCCGGTTCAGACAATTAACATCGCACATTACCGAATTAAATTCTTTAGGACTTACGCAGCAGTTTCAAAAGTCCCCCTGATAAGGGGGATTTAGGGGGTTAAAAACGTTTGAATATCTACTTTTTACGTGCAAAATATCGGTTTTCTGCTAAATTTGCGTAAGTCCTATTCTTAATCTTTATCAAAGCGCACCTACCAGCAGATACCTATCTATTTTTGTATGTCACTATACTTATTCCTCAGTCGTTGCTTCGGGTTCCATAGGTGTATTGGCGCGTGTCGTTGAAGGCGGTTCCGTCTCTTCTGGTGCGTTGAGATACTTTTCAACTTCATTGTTATTAATGATACGAATTGCCTCTTGCAATTGCTGGTCGTGTGCCAAATTGACCACCTGTTCGATACCGACATGGAAGTTAAAAAGCTGCTCGGCGCGCTGTCTCAACCACTTTAGACTGACGTGGATGCGTTCTTCTTCAAGCATTTGCTGTAGTTTCGGGAGTTCAGCTTCAAGCAGTGAGAAATCTTTGGGTATTTCACCGGGCCCCGTGTAGTTATCATCAATCCATTTTGTGACGAAATCTCTGAATGTATCGCTCGCGTCCACCTTTCTCAGCATGATGCCTTCAATCTCATCAGGTGTCTCATCGGTAATGGAGACTTGTGGATTGATTCCTACTTCGTTAATTGAGGTGCCGTTTGGTGTATAATAGGTGGAGATAGTGAGCGACATTGAGGCACCGTCTAACAGTTCGTAGCGTTTTTGGACGACCCCTTTGCCATAAGTTTTTTGCCCAACGAGTATACCGCGGCGCGTATCCTTAATCGCACCTGCGACGATTTCGGAGGCACTCGCGCTGTATTCATTGACGAGAACAACAAGTGGGATGTCTGGTGGGCAGAGGGTCTTAGATGTCGCGGGGTACTCCTCATCAAATTCATTTTTTCTGCCTTTTGTTGAGACGATAAGGCCTTTGTTAATAAAAGCGTCGGCAACGTGGTATGCAGCGTTCAGTAAGCCGCCCTGATTGTCTCGTAAGTCCAAGATAAGTGCTCTCATACGAGCAGTCTTATGTGCTTCGAGGGCGTTGTTAAAGTCTTCTTCTGTACCTTCTGTCCGTTTACTGCCAATAAAACCTGTGATTTGGATATAACCGATGTTTCCCTCAAGCATCTTTGACTTGACACTGTTGATCGGAATTTTACCGCGTGTCAATGTTACATCGAAAGGGTCAATGAATTTGCGTTGTACTGTGATTGTCACATCGGTGTCGAGTTTGCCCCTAAGTAAATCGACGACATCGTCCAATGTCATCCCAGTTTTTTCGCTAAGGTGAATTCGCTGACCATTAACTTGGGTAATATAGTCCCCCGCTTGGAGATTGGCACGTGCGGCAGGAGTATTCGGTATCGGTTTAGAAATTTTGATGAAGCCTCGATGGTCAGGGTAAATCTGGACACCAAGTCCGCCAAATTCCGCGTTGTAAAGATTTTCGACAGCACGCCGATGCTCGCGCTTTAAGACGTAATAGGTGTATGGATGATGGAGTGATGCCAGCGCGCCTTTAATCGCACCACGATACATCTGATTGGGATCTTCTATCGGTTTATAGTTGTTTGCCAAGGCAATTTGGATAGATTGATCCAACGTATCGATTAATATCGCTCGCGTGACACGTCCATCTTCACTCATCGCATTTTTTTCACTGGGATTAATGAGCAGGAACGGGATACCGATGGCGAGGACTAAAACTATGAAGGACAAAGTGTATCTTCGCATGAGAATTTCCTCTGTGTTTTAAGATTTGATTGATTTTCTTCTCTATTTTAACATGGATGCAACATTCCTGCAATAGATTTTTTATCAGCAGTCAGTCTTCAGTTGTCAGTCCGGATGCGGTTGTGTTTTCCAGCGATTGTGAAGCCACAGCCACTGCTCTGGGTATTTATGGATATAGGTCTCCAACTGTTTCAGCATTTGTGTCGTGTATAATTCGACATCTCGCTCAAAATCGTCGGAAGGTTCGGCGTGGATCGGTGGTGAAATATAGACGTGGTGCCGGTCATCGGGTTGACGTATGTCAAGTGAAAAGAGGAG
>JAKZUG010000417.1:0-7619 GCA_047516705.1 Candidatus Poribacteria bacterium
GTTATCAGTTATCAGTTAAGAGGTGCTCTTTGTCTGAACTGTGATTTATGGGATTTAAGGGTTTTCAGGATTAGAGATTGGCTTTTTGGTTCTGAATGCAGGTTGCATTTGGGGAGTACGCCGCAAAACCCCGCCAGCGAGGATGGGATAGGGCTATTTAGTTTTGGGCTTTTTAGCCATTTTGCTGGGAAGATCGCGAGCACAGCTCGCTCCTATAGGGATATGTCGCGGTTCGGAGATCGCTCCTACAAAAGAACTAAATGACCCTAAGGATGGGGTTTTGTGTATTCTAAAGTGTCCACGTATTTTCGGGCTTTACTATAAATTGACATCTATGTTTTTTAGTGCTCTACCCAACCGACGACTCCATCCGCCTTTTTATTATTCAATTCACATTATATAGTAAAATCGGAAAATATGTTGACACTTTACGAAACAACAACCCCTCCCTTCGCTGGCGGGGTTTCTAACCCCGCCTATTCACAATGTCCAAGTAATTGTGGATTTTACTATAAAAGGGTTCAAACAAAAAATCGTAGAATTTCCTGGATAGTGTGCTATACTATCTCCTAAGTTTAGGCAACACTCCGATGAATGACCGAAGAATTCCCAATATTATCAACGAACACTAAAAAACTGAAAGAGGACAATCAAATGAAAGGAATTTTGACTGTAGGAATTGTGTTGGGTCTGTTGGTTAGCTTCGCTCATGCGGAGGTATCAGAACCAGAACAAAACGATAAAAACATTGAAGTCTGTACCCAAAACCTACTTACTATCGGCAAGGCGATTGAAGCCTATCAGCAAGAACATGGCGATTTTCCAGCCTGGCTTTCTGATCTTCATCCGAAACACTTGGCAGATGGGAATATGCTCATCTGTCCTTCAGATAAAGAGGACGGCAAACCGATTTATACCGGGAACACAGATCCCGAAATGCCCGTGAGTTATAGTTACGAGCTTAACCCGGGGTATAGAGAGTGGAAAACGGAGCAACGCAAGGTGTATGGCGATGTCATGCCGTTGATTCGGTGTCGGCATCATGCCAACGATGATTTTTCGGTTCTAAACTTGAGTTTTTCCTCAAGGGTTTACCGATCCTCTAATGTTTGGGAAAACAAACCAGCAGAGATATACGAGAACGTTGAAGAAGCCATTGCCACCTTGGCTGGTGGAATTCAGCGGCATCCGGACAATGAAAATTTTGCCTATGTCTATCCTATGCTTGTCAGCCTTTACATGAAAGCCGAACGAGCGAAAGATGCCGAGAATCTCATCAACCGTTATAAAGAGACCCTAAAACCTGACAGCATTCGAGAACACTTTGTCCTCGGTGATATGCTTGAACTGATGAATCGAGATGAAGAACTGCTCCAGCTTTTTACGAAACTTGAAGAGCAGTCCCCCGAAAATCGTAGTATCTTCAGCAGACTTGCCAAGATTTATGAAAGATTAGGCAACGCTGAACTGGCAAATGAATACCGCCTAAAGGCTGACCCTGTGCTGGCGTTAATCGGTAAGACTGTGCCTGATTTTACCGCAACAGACCTTGACGGCAACCTGATTTCGCTGGAGCAATATCGTGGAAAAGTCGTCCTACTCGATTTCTGGGCGGTTTGGTGCGGTCCGTGCATCGCCGAAATGCCGAACGTTAAAAAGGTCTATGATACGTATAAGGACGAAGGATTTGACATTATCGGCATCAGTCTCGACATAGATGAAAAGCGGCTGCGGAATTACCTCAAAGAGAACGAGATTCCTTGGCGACAAGTGTTTAGCGGGAAAGGGTGGGATAGTCCTGTCTCACGACAGTACGGCATTCGCGCGATCCCGGCACCGTGGCTTATTGACAAAGATGGCACATTGATTACGCATCAAGCGCGAGGGGAAACGTTAGAACAGTTGATAGCAAAGGCACTGAAAGATAAGTCAACAAATTAGCCAGACTTAAATTGAAAAGGGGACATCAATGAAAGTAATTGGGACCTTAGGAACCGTATTGAACTCGCTGATTCGCTTCGCTAATTCGGAAGCAGCAGCAGATCCTACAGTGGAAAAGAACGAAAAAAATGTTGAAATCTGCACCCAAAACTTGCGTGCTATCGACAAGGCAATTCACGCCTATCAGAAAGAACACGGTGATTTTCCAGAGTGGCTTTCAGACCTTCATCCGAAACATTTGGCAGATGCCAACATCTTGATCTGCCCTGCGGACGACGAGGGTGGCAAGACAATCTTTTCCGAGAACACAGATCCGAAAATGCCGGTGAGTTATGGGTACCAGTTTCACCCAGAATACCGAGCGGAAAAAAGTGAACAACGTGAGATGTATGGGGATGTCATTCCGCTCGTCCGTTGCCGACATCACGCGAATGAAGAATTTCATTGTTTGAACCTGAGTTTCTCTTCAAAAATCTACAAGTCATCCGCAGTTTGGGAATCCACGCTGGAAGACCTTTACGGTAGCCACGAAGCAGTCATCACTGCTCTTGAAGATGCCCTTGCGCGACACCCAGATGACAGGCGTTTCTTTAATCTCTATGAGCCGCTTGTTCGTCTCTACATTAAAACCGAAAACGAACAAGCAGCCATCACTGCTCTTGAAGATGCCCTTGCGCGACACCCAAATGATAAACGTTTCTCTAACCTCTACAAGCCGCTTGTCCATCTCTACATCAAAACCGGCAACGAACAAGCAGCTGATGCGGTTATTAAGCGTTTCCAGTCAGTTATGGAACCAGACCTTCCGGGGTATCGTATGCTGTTCGGCATGCTCGACGAAATAGGTCGATATGAGGATATGCTTGAGGCTTTTAAGGAGGCTGAGCGGCAGCACCCGGACGCGGAACCTATCCTCTGGAGACTTGCCTACATTTATAGGAAGTTAGGAAATATTGAACTCGCCGACGTATATGACCGCAAGGCTGATCCTACGTATGAATTGATTGGAAAGCCTGTGCCCGAATTTTCAGTGACCGACCTCAATGGAAATCCGATTTCGCTTCAGGACTATCGCGAAAAAGTCGTATTACTCGATTTTTGGGAAATCTGGTGCGGTTTCTGCACCTTGGAGATGCCCAACATCAAAAAGGTTTACGATACTTATAAAGACGAGGGATTTGATGTCATCGGCATCAGTCTTGACACTAAGGCATCGGAACTGCAGGATTACATCAAAGAGAACGACATCCAGTGGCGGCAAATTTACACCGGTGGTAAGCGAGATGATCCACTCCTACAGCAGTATAATATCACGGGTGTCCCTACGCAGTGGCTTCTTGACAGAGATGGCAAATTAATTACGCACAAAGCGAGAGGGGACGCGTTAGAACAGCTTGTAGCAGACGCACTGAAGGAATAAAATGCGACTGACTTCTCTGATCCTGTGTGCTATTTTTATTCTATTCGGCTGTGGTTCTGATGAAACGCCTGCGCCGATAGAACAGACGCCGAACTACTTTCCTGATGCTGTCGGAAGCAGATGGGTCTATCGGAACCCGGATGGATCCGAGTGGACGCGAGCGGTTACTGATGGAAATAGTATTCAAGGCGAAAGTTTTCAGGTTTTTGCCTATATACCAGCGTCTTCTGAAACTGAACTTGACTATCTGAAACCCGATGTTTTTCGCGTTACGGATAGCCAAGTTTTATTCGCCATCGGTGAAAAGATAGACCGTTACGTTCAAAATGAACTTCCTGCTTCGGTAGCGGACGAATTTGCTGGTTTGGAATTGGACATTATAGTAGAACCGATCACACACCCCGAATTTGTTTTCTTCCAGTTGCCGTTGACTGCCAATTTCCAATGGGATGCTTTCATGACCAATGTCAACGGAAGTATCATTCTGCAAAATCTCGTACTTCTTCAGATACCCTTTGAAGTGCTTATAAGTGCCAAAGCGGAGGTCGTTGCCGAAAGTTCACTTGAAACACCCGCGGGGCACTTTGAAAAAACATACCAGATTGAATATCAGACGGAAATCACACACACCCTTTTTTCGGAAGCGGAAACAACGCAAGAGAATCAGACAGTATGGTTCGTCCCCCATGTCGGCATTGTCAAAGTCGAGGACGAACACGGCGTAACGGAGTTGATTGCGTATAATTTAGCGTCAACAGCCCAAAATTAAGAAACGTGAGTTCGATCAAAGGCTTCGGCTTGTAGCGCAAACTGTTAGTTTTGCGCTACAATTTATGTCTTTGACACGCGAAGACGGACGAAATGTTTAAGTCGAACTGACGTTAAGAAGGTTACGGCATACGGCGTATGCCTACTAGTTTAATGAAAGTTGTTGTTTTAAGCGACAAAAAACCCGGACATTACAAGCAATCCTTAGGCATTGTGGGAAAAATGCCTGAATGTCAAACGGAATGGCTTGAGATACAATTCCGGCATAAGTGGCGTGATAATTTCCTGCGCGTTTTTATGTGTATTTTCGGTGGCGCACCACTCCCTACGTCGCTCATTCACACGTTCCTGCGATGGGGTCTCACCTCCGAGGCTTACAGTGCGTTGACACATCTTCAAACTGCTGATATTATTCTCTCAACAGGTTCATCTGTTGCTGCTGTCAACCTGCTCCTTGGGCGGGTTCTTGGTGCCAAGACGGTCACGTGTCGTAGACCTTCACCGTTGGGGGTCGGCTATTTCGATCTCGCGATTCTCCCGATGCTTTCATGGCATAATAATCCGAGACATAAGGACAACATCTGCAAAACAGTCGGGGTCCCAAATCCTATTTCGCCAGACATACTGAACGCTGATCGGAAACGATTGGAGGATAAACTGAACCTATCGGATTGCCCGCGTATCGGTATACTCCTGGGTGGGACTGATCGACACGAAACGATCACGACTGCAGACGCTGAGCAACTGAGTGAGATTTGCGAGGCAGTCGTAACGGAAATGGATGCGCAGATATTGGTGACCACTTCCCGTCGAACGCCGTCAGAAGTGACGGAACATTTGGCATCAACACTTAAACAGAGTGAGTGGTGCCCACTCTTCATTGAACCAGACACACCGTCAGCACTTGCGGACCCGTATCAAGCCATCCTTGCCTTAAGTGATCTGTTGATCGTCACTGGAGATAGCTTCTCAATGGTGTGTGAGGCGGCGAGCAGTGGACGTCCGGTTATCGTGCTAACACTCTCAGGAGAGAATGCGAGAAAACCGAAGCGGTATAAAGTTTACCAGTATATGGAACACCATGCCATCGTGCGTCGGTGTAGACTTAATCGTTTAAGGCAGCATATCACCGATGCACTCGCCTCGCGTATGCCGAACACGCCGCTCCAAGATACGGAGACAGCAGTGTATGCGATCCGTAGTCTAATGGCTGATAACTAATACCATTTCTAAAAGGTTATATCGCATTAACCGCACCATTCACCCAGACCCCGGTAGGTGCGGTTTCCTAACCGCACCGAGCATAACAAAAAACAGTAGACTCCTTTAAGAGAAACTGTCAATCAGAATTAGTATAATTTGAGAGAATTGTGGAACTTTTTCCTACATTCTGTGTGACAATCCGTACGACATGAAAGTTGATACAAAATAACGATAACTTCACTGAAGGAGATAACAATGAAATCCAAACATATTGTCCATATACTTACGCTTCTGATTGCCCTGGGAATAGTCGCATTTTTCGTCGCACGTCCTGATGCACAAACCGCTGAAGATTCTTGGGAAGTCTGGGTAGACGAACAGACAGACACTGTGCTAAAATCTGCTGGAGAGATGGACGCAGCGCAGCGCGCTAAAATGCGTGCCACTATTCGGGATAAATTCTCGGCACTCGCGGCGGAACTGAAGAATGAGATAGCGTCGCCACCACAGACGCAGG
The DNA here is from genome assembly GCA_047516705.1 of Candidatus Poribacteria bacterium. GTDB lineage: Bacteria > Poribacteria > WGA-4E > WGA-4E > WGA-3G > WGA-3G. The sequence goes on from JAKZUG010000417.1 coordinate 5,850, forward strand.
ACTATGTGATCTTGCAGACTGTCAAGGAACTGCGGGATACTTATGACGCTGGCTACAATCGCAAACATAAGGATACCACGGTGCGCGTGTCGTATACGGTAGGAGACGCTGAAATCTTCGCTTATGATGAAAAAGTTCCGCTCGCTGAGGTCGACGCGAAATATCCGCGCGAGGCATGGCTTCAGATGCTCCTTGACAAAGGCATCACAATCAAAAACGCAGATGCGTATTGGGAGTATTTATTTCTTCGCGACACGTTAGTGCATCTTGAGCGACAGCCGCAGGTGTGGACTTCAGGATTATTTGGAATTCCATCCACAGAGGATTGGGAAACCTATAAAGCTGCCTACATTGAGCGAGAACTCGGTCAAATCCAAAAACGACTGGAAAAAGAACAGCACGCGCGCGTTTTCGTTTATGACGAAGCCACAAAAGAGTACCGTAGGCTATTTGAGAATGACGACAAACTCGGAAAAGTGTTTCGCTCCCTACAGGGCTTTTCTAAAGAGATGCCCTCGGTTGAGTTTAAGAAGCACATTATTGTAGTGCCGCAAACTGTCAAATCCCTGAGAGATGCCTACGACAAAAAGTATAACGAACGGTATACTATCACTTCAGGAAGTTCCAGCTACACACTTGAGGGTGTCAAAGTCTTTGAATACAAGATTCCGCTCCCGATGAGTGAGGTAGATGCGAAATATCCTCGGGATAAATGGCTTCAGATGCTCCTTCATAAAGGAATTACGATTGACAACTTTGAAGAATATTGGGCATATCTATCAAAGCGTGATGAATTGGTAGAGCTTGAGAAACGTCGAGAGGTTTGGTCATCCAACCTCTTCGGTATTGCACCAACTGACGACTGGGAAACCTACAAAGCCGCGTATTTGGAGCAGATGCTTGAGAAACTCCACCATAATAAGCAATACCTTCGCCAAATTATGAGGTATTGAGTTGAGGGGGTGTATGATGAATAGCACCGATTGCCCCGAGCCGTTCAGCGATTTGATCAATAACAATAGGATCCGGTTTTTGCGGAAGTATTTTTAATGTTTCGCGCAAATACTTCAGCCCTCGGTAGCGTGCTTTGAGATCTAAGACACTACACTCGGTGTGTTCTAAACGCAAAGGTGCTAAAAGTTTCGCAGATACATTGACCATGAACATTGACAGATTCGCAGCGTTATTCAGGGGTGTTTTATTGACGTTCATAAAATCTTCTAACCCCCAATACTGTTTGGCATCTCGGAAGTTGAACTCGATTTGAAAACGAAGCCCGTAATAATCAATGATTTTTTCTGCGTCCAAGGCTAAGTCAGAACTCAACAATAAGACGTGTGATTTTTTCTGCGTCATCAGCTGCGTCTTGAGGATACACACGACATTTAGGGGATCCGGGAACTTTTTGTGGCGCAACTGCGCTTGATACACTTCCGTGGTAATGTTTCCATGTGTCTCGGTAGAGATGCGCCATTTCGGATCAACCTGTTGTGGATTGAAACGCTGCCCATACAGGCGCGGGCGTCCGCGTCCGGCGTAAGGTGCTGTCGCTGGAAAATACAGGGCGGTATTGAGGCGCAACTTTGAGATCAAAAACAACCCACATTGTTGCGTCATCTGTAGCGCAGGATTGTGTCCAAAGTATCCATCAAGCACAAGGTAGCGCAGAGGTATCAAATCGCCAACACGTGCCAGCAACGCCTTGACCATCGTTTGAAGGTGTTTCAATGTATCGCTGAGCTGCACCTGCGTCTTGTTTCGGTTCTGACT